>JARBTU010000204.1 GCA_029240015.1 Oscillospiraceae bacterium
TAGCAATAATAATTGTTGCGTATATATTTGCAATGAGGATTTATAAAAAAATGTAAAATATCTTTATAATTCAAAAAACAAAGGTTATGACTTATTTCTATAAACTATATCGATTTTTTAGTTTTGTATAGATAACTTGGATCTTACAGGAGGTGAGCAAATTTACCTCCTTGTGCAAGGGGGTATAACCCTCATAAAATTTTGAATTAGTCCCCCCTTATGTTATGTAGTATTTAATAAAAGTTTCAACGCACGTTGAGGTAATAATAAGGATGACGTATTGTGGTCGGAACGAAAAATAAGGCGGTTTAGCCACGAGATGTTGTGGTTTTGGAGCAAAAATCGAGATAAAACAGGGGCTAAAAAGTGCATTTTGGGGCCCGGTTTTTTAGGGGTTTTTATAGACGACATTTGGTATTTTTGATAATAGCACCCTAAAAACACAAATTTCACAGAGGTAAAGCCAAAGGCATTGGAACCAAAAATTCTGATGCCTTTGTTTTCATATTACACCAAAACAATTTTATAAAGCTGCCATCGGGAAGAAGTATGAGAGGCTATGTTTTTCTTTTTTAGAAAGCATAGCCTCTTTTTTTATTGCTTGATGCAGTGCTTAAAAAGACTGGAGGAAACAAAATGGCAAATGAAATGATGCGTATCTTTTTCCCTCTGAAGATTAACACCTACCCCCAACATGAATATGGCGAGTGCGGAGTGGATGATCCTCCGGAGGAAATCACTTCCGCGGAGGCCGTGGCGTATGAGGATGCTGTTATTAATCATTCATTTTATGGATCGGTGCCATCTTCTTAAAATGAAATTTGCAAAACTTATTTGGATTATGTTGAAAAAATTATTAATGCCAATTTTGAATAATATGAACAACATAGAATTAACCCAAAACGTCGGTAGGAGAAAATGTGTTAGTACAGACTCCGGTATATAATATCTTCTTTAACTCCATTGTGAACAATGGAAGGAATATTATGGAAAATGAGCTGTTGTATGACGGAAAAGAATACCGAATTGATTTTGAGGATTTGGAGAGGAAGCTTGCTGATCCCCAGACAACCATGATGATACTTTGCAATCCTCATAATCCTGTCGGAAAGATATGGAACAGAGAAACCTTGGAAAGAATCGGTGAACTTTGTTACCGATATCATGTTCTTGTCCTGTCGGATGAAATACATTGTGATCTGACGGATACGCAATATGAATATATCCCGTTTGCTTCCGTTTCTGAGAGATGTGCAAGCAACAGCATAACCTGTATTGCACCGACAAAAGCATTCAATATTGCAGGGCTTCAGACAGCTGCTGTGGTGGTTCCAAATGAGGTACTCAGGTAGAAAATAAACAAGGGACTAAACACAGATGAGGTGGCTGAGCCGAATGCCTTTGCCGTTGAAGCGGCGATTGCTGCCTTTACTTTCGGAGAAACCTGGCTTAATGAGCTGCGGCTTTATCTGGAGGGTAATAAACAGGCAGTCAAGAAATTTATAGAATCGGAACTGCCTGAATTATACCTGGTTCCTTCCCATGCAACCTATTTAATGTGGATAGACTGCCGTCGAGTTACAGAGGATGCAACCTGGCTGTGCCAGTTTATCCGTAAGGAAACCGGCCTGTATCTTTCCGCTGGTAGCGCCTACGGGGAAAATGGTATGAGCTTTGTCAGGATGAATATAGCATGTCCGAGAGAGCGTTTGGAAGAGGGAATGCAGCGCCTGAAAAAAGGAATTGAATTGTATGAAAGAGTTTACAGAAAAGAAGAAAAGAATAAATAGAATATAAGTGTTTTAGTTATCCCTATCGCCCATGCTGTGATGTGTCTCTGAAAAAGTGTAAATGCCATTCTTGTGAGGACTTTCTGTTATTTGGCTCCTTTCAAACATTAATCTACCGGTGTATTGACTATAAACCATTAATTTAACTTAAGGTTAAGAACCTTTTTAATTTCTATCTAAAATAAAAATATTTCTAATTTAGGTATTGACATAGAGTTAGCTTTACCCCTTATGCTTGAGTTGTTGGTAAGGTAAAGCATCCACGGAGGAAAGGAGGTCACTGTGACGTATACAATCAAACAGGCTGCAAAAAAGATGGGAATCACGGTACCGACCTTGCGTTATTACGATAGAGAGGGACTTCTTCCTTTTATAGATAAAAAGCCAAGCGGTATCCGCATTTTCAAAGAGGATGATATGGAAAGATTGGATATCATCACTTGTATGAAAAATTCAGGAATGCCAATCAAGGAAATAAGGAAGTACATGCAATTGTGTGAAGCGGGCGACAGTACGCTGGAGGAACGGCTGCAGTTTTTTTATGAAAGAAAAGAAGCTGCCGGGTTGCAGATTGAGGTACTGAATAAGGTAATGGAAACGATCAACCATAAGATTTGGTATTATGAAACAGCGATTGAGGCTGGAACCGAAGCGGTTCATAAACGATCACAACAGGCATGATTAAGTATCGAAGGAACATGCAGAAGCAGAACAGATAAAGGCAGCTTTAAACTGACAACAATTCAGGTAAATTTGAAAGGAGAAATGATTATGAGTTTTCAAATGTATGTACCAACAAGAATTTTATTTGGAGCAGGACAGCTTAATAATTTGAATATCCAGAAGATGCCGGGAAAGAAAGCATTGCTGATTATATCAAACGGAAAATCAGTAAGGGAAAATGGTTCCCTTGCGAGATGTGAGGAACAATTAAAGCTAGCAGGAGTTGAGTCGGTTATCTATGACCGGATTCAGGCGAATCCTGTGAAAACAACCATTATGAAAGGTGCAGAGGCCGCACGGAAGAATGGCTGTGATTTCATTGTGGCACTTGGCGGCGGAAGCGTAATGGATGCCAGCAAGGCAATTGCGATGATGGCAACAAATGATGGAGATTTATGGGACTATGTAAACGGCGGAACAGGCAAAAATCTGCCACTTAAGAACCAGCCTCTACCCTTAATCTGTATTACTACAACTGCCGGAACAGGAAGTGAGGTAGACCAGTGGGGTGTGGTAACGAATGAAGAAACGAACGAAAAAATCGGTTGCGGCGGTTATGATTCACTGTTTCCGGTGATTGCCGTAGTGGACCCGGATTTGATGAAGTCAGTTCCGCCGAGATTTACCGCTTATCAGGGCTTTGATGCACTGTTTCATAGTACGGAAAGCTATATTTCTTCTTTTCACAGCGTGATGAGTGATATGTATGCATTGACCGCAATTGAGAATGTAGGAAAATACCTGGTAAGAACAGTAAAAGACGGAAATGATGTGGAAGCCCGTGAGGGTATGGCTTTTGCCAATACCCTTTCAGGGGTGGTAATGACCGTCAGTGTGACCACTGCCGAACATTCCCTGGAACATGCAATGTCCGCTTACCATCCGGATTTGCCTCACGGAGCCGGTTTGATTATGATATCCAAGGCATTTTATGAATTCTTTATTGAAAAGCATGCCTGCGATGACCGCTTTATCCGTATGGCACAGGCATTGGGAATGCAGGATGCACAAAAACCGGAGGATTTTATCACCATGTTGGTAAAACTTCAGGAAGCTTGAGGTGTAGCTGGCTTAAAGATGTCAGATTACGGTATCCTGCCTTCTGAATTTGATACACTGGCGAGAAATGCCCGCGAGACAATGGGCGGTCTTTTTGCAGCCAATCCCTGTGAAATGAGTCATGAGGATTGTGTGAAAGCTTTTGAAAAATCATACAGATAAGCAGCCGATATCTGACTGTATTGTTTTGATGTCCTAAGAAAAAGCTTGATCTGAGTTTACGCAATAACGATCAATATATCTACTTGAAAGG
>JARBTU010000205.1 GCA_029240015.1 Oscillospiraceae bacterium
TAAAATTGATACAGCAACTTGCGGACAAAGCTTGTGATGTGGACAGCGGAACGCAAATTTTAAAAAACTCTACCCCGCTCATGAAAATAATCAATAAGCTTAAGGAATCTGATAATTAGTTATAAGAAATAAAATAAGAAAGACATGATTCTTTTGAATCATGTCTTTCTTATTATGACAAAATTGTCATGTAAAATCTTATAAAAAAATGTATAATATAATCGGGTGATAATAATGCAAAAAATTCTTTTAGTAGAAGATGACAAAACCATTGTAATGGGACTTTCCTATTCCTTACGCCGTGAGGGATATGAGGTTGAGAGTTGCTATGACGCCGCAACTGCCTTAAAAATGATAGAAAGCTGCCATTTTGATTTATCCATATTAGATTTGTCCCTGCCGGACGGAAACGGATACGACATCTGCCGCGCCATTAAAGCGCATACGAATACCCCAGTAATCTTTCTTACCGCATGCGATGAAGAAGTGAATGTCGTGATGGGATTGGATATGGGCGCGGATGATTATATTACGAAGCCTTTTCGCTTGAGAGAACTACTATCCCGCATCCGTACGGTACTGCGAAGAGTTGGACAAGATGAAGAAGATAAAAACGAAATTCGCCTTGGTGAAATCATCATTCACACCAAAAAGGCCAAGGTCAAAAGGAACAACATAGAAATTCCTTTAACCGCTTTGGAGTATCGCCTGCTGTTGGCCCTTGCCACAAATAAGGATCAGATATTAACTCGAAGTCAGCTTTTGGAAGGAATTTGGGACATTGGAGGAGACTTTGTCAATGACAATACACTCACGGTATATATTAAACGCCTGAGAGAAAAAATTGAGAATGATCCCCAAAATCCAATCCACATTCAAACCGTTCGCGGACTGGGATATAAGGCAGGTGATTAAATTGGGGTTGTTTCGTAACAAAGAAGTAAAGATATTCCTTATAGTCATTCTTTTAATTGGAGCTTTAGGAACAATCGCCTGCACCTTTATCTCTGCGATAGCTGCTTTCATAACGGGAGCGACTTCTCTCTTAACGATTTTTACTTACTTATTTTTTATCCGTTGGAAGTACAAACAGCTGGAAAAACTGAGTGATTACTTAAAACGGGTCAACGACGGAGATTACATCCTCGAATTACAGGACAATGAAGAAGGAGAACTTTCTATTCTCAAAAGCGAGATATATAAAGTGACGCTGACTCTTCGGGAGCAAAATGAACAGTTAAAAAAAGAAAAAGCATATCTGTCCGACTCTCTGTCAGATATTTCGCATCAGCTCAAGACACCACTTACCTCCATGTTTGTGATGATCGATTTACTCTGCGATAACCAGCTAAAAAAGTCAGACAGGATTATTTTCACCGGACGGATTCGGGCCCAGCTGGAACGGTTGCAATGGCTGGTACAATCTCTTTTAAAGCTTTCCAAGCTGGATGCCAAAACAGTTGTTTTCAAGAGGCAAACCATTCTAATTAACGAATTAATTGAAAAAGCCTGCGCACCTCTGCTAATCCCTTTGGAAATTAAAAATCAAACATTCGTCGTACACGCAGATAACACTCCGTTTATATGTGACTTCAACTGGACGGTGGAAGCTCTTGTGAATGTATTGAAAAATTGTATTGAGCACACCCCCTCAGGCGGAGAAATTCAAATTCTTTCGGAATCCAATCCTCTTTATACTGAAATCACCGTTCGGGACAGCGGCTCCGGAATCAACCCACTCGACTTGCCCTATATCTTCAACCGATTCTATAAAGGGAGAAACGCGAGCGAAGACAGTGTGGGAATCGGACTTGCCATGGCAAGAACAATTGTTGAGTCTCAAGGAGGCGGGCTGGAAGCAAGGAACGCAGACACAAACGGCGGGGCAGTATTTAAGTTTCGTTTTCCAAAAAATTGAAAGAATGACAAAACTGTCACCAAGCATGTCACTGTTCTGTCACTTGAGTGGAATATGATAAAGGCATCAACCTATCAGGAGGATTATGAAATGGAAATATTGAGGGTAGAAAATCTGACAAAAACCTATGGAAACGGAGAGGCCATTGTAAAAGCATTGGACAACGTTTCCTTTTCGGTAGACAAAGGGGAATTTGTTGCTATAATCGGTCCATCCGGTTCGGGAAAGTCCACATTGCTTCATATCTTAGGCGGAGTAGATCGCCCGACTTCAGGGAGAGTATTCATTGAGGACACCGACGTCTATTCTTTAAACGAAACAAAGCTTGCGATCTTCAGGCGCAGGCAGATTGGACTCATCTATCAGTTTTATAACTTGATACCTGTCCTTAATGTGGAAGAAAATATCACGTTGCCTTTATTGCTGGACGAACGCAAGCCGGACCCAACACAGCTTCATGAGATTCTTTCCACTCTTAATCTGGAAGACCGCTCAAAGCATCTTCCAAATCAGCTTTCGGGAGGACAACAGCAACGTGTATCCATTGGTCGTGCACTCATTAACAGTCCCGCGCTCGTACTGGCAGATGAGCCGACGGGAAACCTTGATAGTAAAAACAGTACGGACATTATGAATCTTTTACGTCTTTCCAATCAGAAATACAACCAGACTTTAATACTTATTACGCATGACCAAAATATTGCCTTGCTGGCTGACCGAATTATCACCATCGAAGACGGTCATATTTCCAAAGATGAGGTGATCAGGCAATGAATGTCATTTCACATTTTACAATAAGAAGTTTGAAACACAACCGAAAATGGACCATCGTCACTATCATTGGAATTATCATCTCGACCGCTATGATTGCCGCCGTATCGACCTTTACATCTTCTTTCTTGGCGCTTATGCAAAATGAGACTATTGCCAAAGACGGCAACTGGCACGCAACTATTTTCAATGTAAGTCAACAGAACGTTGACAAACTAAAAAACTCGGATTTTGTTCGTGAGACGATGCTTAGCCGAAACATCGGCTACAGTGTTCTAAAAGGCTCGGAAAACAAAAGCAAGCCTTATTTATTCATTAAACAGTATGATGATAACAGTAATAAAAACTTTCATGTTAAGCTGATAAGCGGCCGTATGCCACAGAATGACCAGGAACTTGTGCTGTCTCAAAAAGTAGAAGATAATGGCGGCATAAAACACAACATTGGCGAAAAGCTGACGCTGAATATCGGAAAGCGCCTCGCTCCTGATGGATCCGAATTATACCAGAATGCGCCTTATCAGCCTCCTGAGACTTTTGATCAGGACGGAAACGATCTAAGTGAAAAATTCATTCCACAGTATGAGAAAGCTTATACCATCGTAGGAATCATAGAAAGTCCGAATTTTGAACAAACATGGTCCCCGGGGTACACCGCCATCACCTATTTAGACTCCAAAAAAATGAATTTGGACGATACCGTCAATGTTACGCTGTTGGCGGAAAAGCTGAACAAACACTTTTTTAATGAGGTTAACGAAATTGCAAAAAGTGTTGGCAAAACAAAAAAAGATGTCACTGCCAATACCGAACTTCTTCGTTATTATGGCGTGGTAGAGGGAGACAACATACAATCCTTTTTGTATGGGTTTGCAGGGGTGATCATTGTCATCATCATGCTGGCGTCCATATCGCTTATCTATAACGCGTTTGCCATCTCGGTTTCAGAGCGCACCCGTCAGCTTGGAATGCTTGCCAGTGTAGGTGCTACCAAGCGCCAAAAGCGCAAGAATGTTTATTTTGAAGGCTTCCTTATCGGTATTATCGGAATTCCGATTGGAATATTGGCTGGGATTATAGGAATAGGCATTACGATTAAAGCGATACGGCCTTTGCT
>JARBTU010000206.1 GCA_029240015.1 Oscillospiraceae bacterium
TATCCCGTTAACT
This sequence comes from Oscillospiraceae bacterium, assembly GCA_029240015.1. Taxonomy (GTDB): domain Bacteria; phylum Bacillota; class Clostridia; order Oscillospirales; family Ruminococcaceae; genus JARBTU01. The sequence goes on from JARBTU010000206.1 coordinate 14, forward strand.
GTATAAATATTATAATGTAAGAAATATATAAAAAACTGTAATTATTTACAGGAGGGGACAAAAAATGACTTTATCAGCAATCGCCAAACAAAAGTATAGTCACTCAATCATAACGACGATTGAATATCAAGACACAATAGGTGATTATACAAAGAAACGAGACACCTTTTCTCTCATTCTTCTGTGCACTGGGCAAATTGTAGCAGAAATTGACAATGTTTCATGTTACATAAAAGCGCCAAGCCTTTTATGTTTAAATGAGATAAGAAAATTTAAAATTGTCAGTGAATGTAATTCTAGCCTAAAGGTGATCACATTTGATCCCGTATTAATCAATCCAAACCTACGTGTTGATACAATAAGAAATGATCAATCCCATGATTATTCTTGCATGTACGATTATTTTAAACTGCTTCCCTTTATGGATGATGATGTTCAAAAAGTTTGTTTAAAACTAGGCCAAAGCGTATTCAAAACAGTTCTAACATACTTTAATTTACTGAATTACAACTTAACACAAAGGTCTGATTTCCGCTGGGCCTTTAAAGTCAGAACATACTTTATGGATATCGTAACACTTACTGAAAAAATATATCATAATTACTATAATGAAAAGATACCTAAGTCTGATTGTAATGCAAACATTTCCAAAGAGTTTGCAGACATTATTGCTTTTATAAATAACAACATCGGCTCTGCACTTACCGTAGGTTTTGTTTGCAAAAGATTTGGAATAAATAAAAATACAATTCAGAGCATGTTTAAGGAATATGCACACACTACTTTTAATCTCTATGTTCAAAAGACAAGATACGAACTTGCATGCCATTATTTGCGGTTTACTAATATGGACGGAAATCAAATATCGCAAAAGATTGGATTCTCTTCTTCTCAAAACTTTTGTAAATTCTTTAAAAAGACATCAGGCATGTCTCCCAATTCTTTCAGAAAAAATTCAATAAAAGCATAAAAATAGAAATAGCCGAGTTTGCTTTAATTGCAAACTTGGCTATTTCTATGCTAATCCCAAAGTCCTACCCCTGTATGTTTTTATTCCTGTATCCTATAAATCCAAGCACCATAAGCCCCAACGCTATCACTGTTAAAACTGAAACTGAGACCATATTAATATCTTCCACCGGTACTTTAGGAACATTTCCAAAAGGTGAGAGCTTCGCCATCCATTTAGGGAACTGCATAAGTCCGCCCAAATACACGACAAAGAACGAATATCCCAAATACAGCCATGTTACACCTGTTGCTTTCGGAATGAATCCAATAAGGAACACAGCAATTCCAATCATGACCCATATTGCAGGAAGATAAATCATTGCCGCACTCAAGACTCTATCAAAAGAAATTGGGTCATCCATAACAGATAAACTAACTGACCACATTCCAACGACGGAGAGCAACTGCATAATAACCGAAACAACAACGGAAACAAGCAAAAAGCTTCCTATAAGCCTGTTTCGAGAAACTGCTCTAGTCAGTAAGTGCTCGGTATGATTCCTCTTTTCCTCTCCTCGAAGCTTGAAAATCATCTGCAAAACCGGTATCGTGCATATCATCGATATAACCGACATCAGCACCGTGATAAATTGCTCCGTCATCGAAGATTTCCCCGCAACAGACAGCATCTGTTTAAATATCTCATTGGTTTCAAAAAAGGTCTCTAGATCCCCCAGCACAGAGCCATAAGAAGCACCTATTATAAACATGGAGAATGCCCAGATAATGATGCTCGTTCTCAAAAGCCTTACGGCAAGCCCGAGCGGACTTTGCAAAAAAGCAGAGGCGGTTTTCCTGCCCGGTTTCGCGGGTATAAATCCTGCTTCCAAGTCACGAACCGAGTTGAGATAAAAGGCAATTCCCATAATACAGATTGCCGCACCTACAGTGAGCAAGACAGGTCCCCAATGATTGTTGACATACACTTCGGTACGCAAAGCCCATCCCAGTGGTGAGAACCATGAAAGCACTTCATTGCTGACATCTCCAACCGCGCGGAGCAGATAAGCAAGCCCCAAAAATGCGAAGGAATATCCCACCGCTCCCCGTGAGCTTTCCGAAAGCTGTGAAAAAAGGGCAGTGACCCCAGAAAAGAAAATTCCGGTTGCACCCAAAGCGGCGCCAAAGAGCATCGAGCCTTGGAAGTCCATCGTTTCATATCCCAAAGCAAACAATCCCAAGCCCGTCACCAATGCCAACAATATATTTACCCCGAAAGCCACAATCATTGTTGAACTCAAATTCGTTAACCGTCCTACTGGCAGAGAACGGATAACTTCTAAACGACCTCGTTCCTCATCTTTGCGGGTGTGACGCACCACAAGAAAGATGCTCATGATTGCAACAGCTACAGCGGTAAACAACAGCATCTCATGTGCCATCATTGCCCCTAATGTATAATTGCTAAGTCCGTATCCCGGTCCCACCATAGCCGTCATGACAGGGTTCTTCATGGTTTCCGCCATCGCCATCCTGTCCTGCTGTGTCGGATATAGGTCTGAAAAAGCCAGCGCAACCATCAAACAAATAAGCGCGATCGAAGCAATCCACATCAAGATGCGTACCCGATCGCGGCGTAAAATGAACCGCGCAAGCTTCCCTTTATTATCATGTAAATGGGTCGACATTATAACGCACCTCCCTCTCCTTTATAATGGCGCATAAATAAGTCTTCCAACGTTGGCGGAGCATTTTCCAATTTTATAATATCAAACTGACTGATATATTTTATCACATTACCCAACTCTTCCGTATCCACCTGCATGGATACCCTCTGTCCTTTTTCTGTGATGTCATGGACTCCTTTAAGCTCTCCCAAAGATGTCATCGGCTGTTTTGTTTCCACCATTACATTGGTTCTAGTCAAATGGCGCAGCTCATCCAGCGTGCCGGTCTCTATAATTTTGCCCTGGCGGATGATGCTGACCTTATCACAAAGCTTTTCCACTTCAGATAATATATGGCTGGAAAGCAAAACACTTTTGCCTTGATTTTTCACTTGTGTCACGGAATCCTGAAACACTTTTTCCATCAAAGGATCAAGTCCTGACGTCGGCTCATCAAGGATATAAAGGTCTGCATCAGACGCAAAGGCGGCAACCAATGCAACCTTTTGACGGTTTCCTTTTGAGTAAGTGCGGCATTTTTTAGACGGATCTAAGTCGAATTTTTGTATCAGTTCCTCTCTGCGGCTTTTATTATGAGAATCTCGCAGTTTTACAAACAAATCAATGACTTCTCCCCCTGTGAGGTTTGACCACAAATTGACATCCCCCGGAACATAGGCAATTCTTTTATGTATTTCAACGGCATCCTTCCATGCATCTTTTCCAAAAATCGTTGCTTCTCCCTGTGTCGCTTGCAGGATTCCCAGCAGCACACGAATCGCTGTTGTTTTCCCCGCACCATTCGGCCCTATGAATCCGTAGACTTCCCCTTCTGCTACTTCAAGATCAATTCCATCCAACGCTGTGAATATGCCGAATTTTTTTGTCAAATGACTTGTTTTGATTATCGACATGATGTAAAATCCTCTCTAAAAATAAATTAAATATAAAAAATTGTTTTTAAGCTGTCCAAATATTCATAAAACTCTTTCCAATAGGGCTCATAGTCAATTTGGGATAAATTCTGGCCCTTGAGTCTCTCAATCAACTCTTTCTCATAGCCTTCCAAGGACCAGTGAATAAATTTATAAATTTTATCCTGTGGCACGTCCTTGCGGAACAAAGAAGTGTCAACATGATGAAAAAGCTTTGAGTATGCAAGGTCTCTTACGCATTCCAAAAAAGTTAAAAACATAGGGATTTTCCGCATAAGCTTGAATCTTCAACTGGCTTATTTGCTTATATCTTTCAATATAATCTGTTTCGGCGCCCTCAATCTTGTTAATGTATTCCTCAATCACAAAATTCATTCCATGTTCAGTCAAATAATGATAAAGGTCTTTTTTGCTTTTAAAATAGTAAAAAAGCATTCCTTTTCCGATTCCAGCCTCCTTTACAATTCTATTTGTCGAAGCTTTTTCATAGCCCTGTTCGGAAAATTCTTTAAAAGCTGCATTCAATATTCTCTTTTTCTTAGACGGCTCCAGATTTAAAAACATCTCTGTAATCGTTCATCACCTCTTTAAGCGAGATAGACCATATCGGTCGATTAGAGTATAACACGATCGACCGCATCGGTCAATAGGTTTATAATAATTTTTATTTTAAATATATTATTAATTATTATAACAAAATATTTTAAATTTGGAGAATT
>JARBTU010000207.1 GCA_029240015.1 Oscillospiraceae bacterium
AAATACATCGTACCTTGCCGAAGCTGCTGTTCCAGTGCAGCCGCATCCGGAATTTCTGCACGGATGATTTGTCCGGAAATGACCAATTTACCGAGCTTATAGTGTTTTAGCCAGTCATTGATATTTTCCAAATCGTAATACAAGGTACGTTTGCCCACGCCCAGCTTTTCCAAAAATTCTTCGGGGGCAACGCCCTTTTCCGTCTCCAGCATGGCTCGCAAAATATAGGTCTGCCTGCTTTTCAGTTCCATTTGTGCCCTCCCGTATGTTCATTATGAATCGGGGTCGGTTCATTTTAGTCCGGTAGATTCATGAGCAGATGTTCTATCTGAGGACCCGCGGTTTCTTCATCGGAACCTTCTACCTGTAATAAAACTTTGGTTCCGTGATAAACGCCGCCGCTTAAAATACTGATGATGCTTTTGGCATTGATTTCTTCGTCCTCAGTCAATAGAACGATTTCACTCTCAAACTGATTACAAAATTCAACCAGCTCAGACGCAGGGCGTGCATGAAGCCCCGTTTTATTATTAATCACGATTTCTTTCTGATACATTTTACATTTCCTTTCAAGCCAATATTGAATGGCTTCTTCCATATTTTACGATTTAACTACTTTTATTGAACTAAGTATAGCATATACTATACAATTTAACTATTGCCAATTGTGTTCATGTCTATTCATTCGTTTTGTGCAAATAATTGTATTCTTTGTTTGCTTCTTGCACAAAACCTGTTTTGCAAGCTATTGGGATAGAAAGAAGATTCTTTTCTAATATGTTGCATAAATTTTCGACAATAGCGGATGTTAGTATCTCCCTTTTTAATGGTGAACATCCTAAGACCTTTTATATAAATAAAGCAGCCGAAAATCGGCTGCTTTATTTATACACGGCACTATTATTTTTTTGTATTTTCCTGAACTCTAAATTGCACGATTTTGGTTATTAACTCTTTTGGCAACGGTTTATTCAAAGGAAATTGAATAGTACCTTTTGAATGCTTATAATCGCCAAGTTCGCTCTCAAAATGCTCGACACCGCTTGCACCGGGATAAAGGCCCAGATGTGCCTTATTCATCGCAAAATGCACAAGATTTCCATTCAGATAAAAGGTTGGCATCTGCCAGCTTATTTTTTCACTTGCTTCGGGTGCGGCTTCTCGTATCACTTGCCTAATCTCTTGCAGCTTCTCTTGCAATTCTTCTGAATATTGGGCAATATATTGATCTATTTCATTCATCTGTATTTCTCCTATCCGTTTCGTTCACATCATCTCTATTTTGCCCAAATATGAGAATTTATTATCCCTTTGGCATCTCTGTTCAATTCCCTGCTCAAAATGCTCATCATCAATTCTTCAACAGCCGATATACTGGCTATCACACAAGGCAAAATGCACCATATTGGGATGCTAAAAAAGGTATACAGCAGCGGAACACAGAATAAAATAAACCCTGTAAATTTATTCAGATATGTATGCAAAAAAGCAAGCTTACGGTATTTGTAATACCCAACCCCAAGTGACACGACCCGGATCATCGCAATACCGGAAATCCATACGATTATAGTAATCGGTATCTTCATAAGCGGTAAAAGAATACACAGCATCACAATGCATAACACGGCGTCACCGATACTATCAAGGACCGCACCGGCAGCACTCGTGCTTTTTGTTTTTCTGGCGATGTAACCGTCAAGCATATCACTAATACCGCAAAAGATGTAAACGGCAAAGAATAGAGCGCCAAACGGCTCTACAAACAACAATATCGCCGCACAGAGTATACGTAACAGAGACAGTATGTTCGGAATATTTTTCATTCACTCACCATCACTTATAAACTCATACAAGACAGACGAAGCATCCAATCCTATAATCCGTAAATTTCAAATCGACCAATCAAATTCATGATCATAAGCTTATTTGCAAGCAGCTGATGGTATGTGACTGTTTTCGTCTTATTCGATTCGCGCAATTTCTCAATGTCGGCAACAATTTTACTTTGCTCCATACACAACGCTTCCAGCAAATCTTCGTATTTTGCTAATTTTTGAATCATTTCTTCCGTGTTATGGTCTTGCGCAAGTGCATATGTCCCATCGGAAAGCTGCTTTGTTAATCTTTCCATCCTAAACTCCATTTCATTGCATGATTACCCATACGAATTTCACTTATAAATCTATTACGAATTACCGAAAAGGGAAAATCTGAATCAAAATTCAGTCATATAAAAAGTAGTACAAAAAGGATACCCAACAGCAACGCTATCCCAAGATTATTCGATTTCCACTTTTTCAAAAAGTTTCACCGTCAAATCTTTCTGTACTTTTTAAGCAGAATGGTGTTTAAAACAAATAAGACAAAAATGAATACTAACAGCATACACAAATATCCGCCTATTTCCTGTATTCCGAATCCTTTTATCAGCACGTTTTCCAGTGCCGTACATCCGTAATAGACGGGCATGATGTAGGCGAGCCGACCAAGTCCAAATGGCAGGGTGTCAATGGAGATAAGCCCTGAAAAAAAGATTTGCGGAATGATAATGATGGGAATAAACTGCATGACTTGAAATTCGCTGTTTGCAAAAATAGAAACGAGTGCTCCGGTTGAAACAGCCGTAAACGCAAGCAAAACCATTGTGAGTATGGCTAAAAATACCGATCCTGTGAATGCCATTCCGAGCACATATTTAGTGAACAATATAATGAGTATGCTCTGTATGGCCGCAAAAAAGCCGAAACCGAGGGTATACCCGCCTACCACGCCCCATCGCTTGATTGGCGTGATCATAAGCCTTTCCAGTGTACCGGTCGTACGTTCTCTGACAAATGAAATTCCCGAAATGATAAACACAAAGAAGAACGACAACACACCCAAAAGCATATAGCCAAGGCTGTTAAACAGGGAGCTGTCCGCTTTACCGTAAAGATAGACCATGGCGAGACTGCCAGCCGGGTTGATCTTGGCAACGGCATTTTTAAATGCTTTCGTTACAGCGGCGGTTTTCGTGCTGTCCGCTTCCAGCATCTTGATGACGAACCCGTTTTCACCAAATGTCAAAATCGCATCCGTTGTTTTGTCCTTCAATTGGAGTTCCGTATCCGTTTCACTGTCTAAAACGGTCAATACGACATCCTGTTTTTCCAGTTCCGTTACGATCGCCTGCGGAATGGTTTTGTCAACCATTAATCTCGGCGTATACGTGCTATCACCCAAAAGCAAGTAGACAAGGCTTAAGATCAAAATGGGCGCAAGTAGTATCAGTACGAGAGAACGCTTGTCGTTGAGCATCTGCTTTATAATCCGTAAAATTAAACTATTCATATGCTCCCTACCGATTCCGCCATAAAAAACAGCTCCTCAATATTTCCGCTTTTTGTCTTGGTAATAAGATTATCCATGCTGTCATTCTCGATTAGCCGCCCATTATAAAGCAGGGCTGCTCTTTGGCATCTGGCCGCTTCATCCATAACGTGGGTCGACACGATGATGGTTCGCCCTGATTGTCGGAGAGTTTCAAATTCGTCCCAAATGGATTTTCGAAGTACAGGGTCAATTCCAACCGTCGGTTCATCTAAAATGAGGATTCCCGGATCATGCAGTAAGGCAATCGCAAGCGACAACCGCTTTTTCATACCGCCGGAATAGTTGGAGACCAGTTTATTCTTATCCTCTTTCAAATTCACTAATTGCAGCATCTCTTCCGCTCTCTGCTTCATCGCTTTTCCGGTTAAACCGAACAATCGACCAAAAAACAGTAGATTGTCATAACCGGAGAG
>JARBTU010000007.1 GCA_029240015.1 Oscillospiraceae bacterium
AAAGGAAGGAAAGGTTCTAATCTTTTGACAACACAATCAGAGCCGTTCCTTTTTCTATCGAAATAACAGCAGAATCTTCTTCAAATTCATTGCTGATACCGATAGGAAAATAATTGGTTACTTTGCTGTTGCTAAGAGGATATTTAACTCCTTTAAGGGTTACGACACAGGAATCTCCCATGCTGAAAAGTGAAAGATGGTATCCTTCTATTGCCTTAACTTCAATTTGTTCATTTGAAACAATAAAAATCTGATGAGATTCATCAATTAGTTTGCCTCTTGCATTTTTTGTCTTAAGATACAAAAGAGATTGAATATTAGCCATCTGGTGGTCAATTCTTCGACCAAGACCGCCATACAAGATAAAATCCTTATAGCCTCTTAAAAGTCCATATTTAATCGCAATAAGCATATCTGTATCGTCTTTTTCGGGTGGAAATTTTATTATTTCACAATCTTCTCCCTGTGGATACGCTAATGAATCGAAATCTCCAACAATTAAATCAGGTTTGAGTCCAAGATATTTAAGATGTTTAAGTCCGCCATCCGCGCAAATAATGTAATCATCTTTCTGTTTGTCTATGTTCATGTGGTTATAATCAGAAACGGGCGCTGCCGCAAAAATATAACAGATACCCATACTATCCCTCCTCATTTATAATCTGATAGTAAAAAAACTGCCCCAGCTCCAAGTGAGCTCAAGCAGTTTTTTCTTTATTTAAGCTTTTGTTGGACTTCCCACTCTTTTATATTTTTCGCTGTGTTATACATATTTACATAACTTTCATGCCGCGTTGTTTCAATTTTGTGTTCTGTAACCGCTTTACAGACAGCACAAGATTTTTCACTTGTATGGGAACAGCTTGTAAATTTACAATGATCGATATACGGCTCAAATTCTCTGAAACAATATTGAAGATCTTGTTTCAAAATAATAGCATACCGTTCTAAATCAATAGAGGAAAAGCCGGGCGTATCTGCAACATATCCCCCACAGTCCAGTTTAAAAAGCTCAACATGTCGAGTCGTGTGCCTTCCCCTTCCAAGTTTGTGGCTAATATCGGATGTTTTTAATCCAAGCCTTGAGTCAATATTATTAAGAAGGCTTGATTTTCCCACACCGGAGTTGCCAATAAAAGCACTTATTTTATTAGTCAGGATACTCTTTATATGATTTGCCGCTTCCGGAATGTTCATAGGTGTGATAAATGCGTTGAATCCGGCATTTTTATAAATTGTTTCAATCTTATCATCACATTTTAAATCTGTTTTGGTGATGGCAATCACGGGCTCTATTCCCTTATATTCCGCTATTGCAATGAGCTTGTCCAATACTAAGAAATTAGGGGCGGGGTCACACGTCGAAACCACGAAGATGAGCTGGTCAATGTTAGAAAGCGGCGGACGGTTAAACTCATTTTTCCTCGGAAATATATCGGTAATAACACCTGTGCCGTCTTCGTTAGTTTCAATACTGACTTTATCCCCAACAAAAGGTGTAACAGATTGCTTTCTGAATACACCTCTTGCTTTACATTCATATGTTGCATCGGCGGTTTCCACATAATAAAAACCGCCGATGCCTTTTAATAAAATTCCGTTTTTGATATCCTTCATCTCTGTCTTACGGCCAAATCACTTCATCATCATCAGATGATGAACTACTGCTGTTTGGCTGACTGCTACTACTTGAAGCTGGTTTTGATGAAGAAGAAGGTGTCGAAGATGAAGGGAATGAGAAAAATACATCATCGTCTTTTACAGTTGGCTGGGTGTTGCCTGCTCCTGCAATAAAGTCTACATTGTATTTTGCAAAAAGTTTATAGTCAGAAGAGCCTTTCGGCGCAACCATAACTGCAACTTCCCGTCCGGAACGTTTCTCTGTCAAGGAGAATTCGAATTTAGAAACACCGGCAACGTTTAGCGTTTTCTTGCTTTTTTGTGCTCCATCCAAATATACTGCAAAGTCGTAATTTCCGGATATTCCGCTCGGCAAAGCAACTGTGAAAGAAAGTGTTTTGCTTGGAGCAGTACCTGTGCTCACGTTGATTGTAACAGTTGAGCCTTCTGCAACATTTTTTACACCAGGACTTTGAGAAAGAACCTTGCCTTCAGGTTGAGTACTTTCAACTGATTTTATTTTGCATACCAAGCCCTTACTTTCAATCTCAGCTTTGGCTTCGGATGACATTTTTCCTAATACATTTGGAACAGTAACCATATTTACAGTCTTACCGCTGCTTATATATACGATGATTTCAGATCCTTCATCAGCGGTTTCTTTTCTCGGAGGATCGGTCTTTATTACATAATCATTAGCGATATATGGATCCCGCATAGGAACAGGCTTATAGGTAAATCCTTTTTCTTTAAGGATGTCCTCCGCTTCTGAAGAAGATTTGTTGTATACATCGGGAACTTCAACTTGCTTTTTGCCTTTGCTGACTTTTACGTTAACAATGGTTCCTTCCTTTACTCTCCTGCCTTCTCTTATGTCCTGCTCAAAAATGGTTCCGGCAGGATATTGATCATTATTTTGTGTTGTTTCCGGGTTGATTTTTAGTTTTGAGTATTGTGGATCATTTTTTACTTCTTCATAGTTCAATCCAACAAAGTTTGGCATCACGATTTCATTCGTATGTGATCCCAAATTAAATAAGACAAAAACAATAACGGCTGTAACTACAACAAAAGCAGAGGCTATTCCCGCCAAAACCGGAATGGTCTTTGATTTTTGAGGTATCTCTTCCTCATCTCCCGCATCATCAATATCTTCAAGCTTTGACCCGCCTACTGTATTGAAATACTTCGTAGATCCTTCGTCAGAAAAATACTTGTATTCAAAAACAATGCTTGGATTTTTCTTGAATTCATCAATATCTCTAAGCATTTCCGCTGCGGTCTGATACCTCATCGCAGGGTCTTTTTGCATAGACCTTATGATGATTTCTTCTAATCCTTCTGGAATAGTTTCGTTGATTTGCCTTGGCTTTTTGGGCATAGCTTCCATTTGCATAACAGCAATGGATTCAGGAGTCTTCCCGTCAAAAGGAAGTTTTCCTGTCAGCATTTCAAACATCATAACACCAAGAGAATAAATGTCTGACTTTTCGTCACTCATCTCGCCCTTTGCCTGCTCTGGGCTGATATAGTGAACCGAGCCGATGGCTTTGTTGGTTGTGGACTTTCTTTCATCACGTGCAAACCGTGCAATACCAAAATCCATGACCTTGATGGTACCATCCTGCAAGAGCATGATATTTTGCGGTTTCACATCACGGTGAACGATTCCCTTGTCATGCGCATGTTGAAGTGCACGCAATATCTGAACCGTAAAATGTACAGTTTCTTTCCATCTTAGTATTTTTTGCTGTTGAATATAATCTTTTAGAGTAATCCCGTCAATATATTCCATAACGATATACTGAATGTTGTTCCCAAAATTAACATCAAATACTTTCACAATATTGGGATGAGATAAAACAGCTATCGCTTTTGATTCGTTCCTGAATCTTCTTAAAAACTCGTCATTATTTAAAAATTCTTCTTTTAGAATTTTTAGTGCAACCATTTTGTCTTCAATTTTGTCATATGCTTTATAAACATCCGCCATTCCACCCACGCCGATTAACTCTCTTATCTCATATCTGCCATCAAGTCTTTTGCCTAGAAACTTATCCATAATAACTACCTTTCTTTTATGAAGTTTTTATGAAACAATAACAATCGTTATATTGTCTACTCCGCCATGTTCATTTGCAATTTTAATAAGCTTTTCGCACGCTGCACCGGGTTTGTTCGTATTAAGTACTTCACTTAGCTCATCGTTGCTACACATATTGGTCAATCCGTCTGAACAAAGAAGGATTGAGTCGCCCTTGGTTAGCTCTAACTCTATATAGTCAACAGAAACAGTCAGCTCAACCCCAACTGCCCTGGTAATAAGATTTTTTTTAGGATGATTTTTAGCATCATCTTCAGACAGTCTACCCTGTTCAACCAACTCTTGAACAATGGAATGATCTTTTGTTAACTGTACAATCTTGTCTGCACTATGAAGATATGCCCTGCTATCGCCAACATGCACGATATGTGCCATATCAGAGGTAGCCAACACGGCAACAGCTGTTGTTCCCATGCCTTCAAGTTCTTTATGCTGTGATGCTTTGGTGTTGACTTCGACATTTGCAGCGGTCACAGAAGTAATCAGTAAATTTCGGATAGAATTGGAATCCATCTGAGAACGATAACCGGATACAACCTTTTTACTAATCATATCACATGCCATTGTGCTTGCAACATTCCCACCGTTTTTACCGCCCATCCCATCACAAACAATGGCAAAGGCATCATTTTGATTTAACTCAGATACAAAGAACGCATCTTGGTTCATTTCTCTCAATTTTCCTATATCTGTTTTTCCAACAGCATTCAATTTGCATCCTCCTCCATCAACTTTGTTCTCTTCGAAGTTGTCCGCAGGCGGCGTTGATATCTGCGCCAAGCGTTCTTCGTACAGTTGCATTTATTCCTTTATCGGATAAATATTTTTGAAAGGCAAAAATTGATTTTCTATCGCTGGATCTGTAGTCTGTTTCCTTCACCTGATTCACGGGAATTAAGTTAACATGACATAACATCCCTTTGAGAAGCCGGCTTAATTCTTCTGCTTGTTTCGGGCCGTCGTTCACTCCGTCAATCAAGGCATACTCAAACGATATTCTTCTTTTTGTGTGCTCAGCATAATATTTGCATGCTTTTATAACTTCTTCAATCTTCCATTTTTGATTGATTGGCATCGTTTTAGAACGAATATAGTCGGTGGGAGCGTGCAAGGAAATAGATAGTGTTAACCCAAGCTTAAGGTTTGCCAGTTCATATATTTTGTCCACCATACCGCAAGTCGATAAGCTTAAATGTCTCAAACTTAGGTTGAATCCGTTCTCATCGGAAAGAAGTTCCATAAATTTAACGACATTATCATAATTATCAAGAGGTTCTCCTATCCCCATCAACACAACATTGGATACTTTTTCACCGTCGTCCCGACCGGCAGCATAAATTTGTTCAAGAATCTCTGACGGGGTAAGATTTCTTACAAACCCTGCTTTTGTAGATGCACAAAAAGTACATCCCATTTTGCAGCCCACTTGAGTAGAAACGCACACGCTGTTTCCGTGTTTGTATTTCATCAAAACGCTTTCAATAAAGTTGCCGTCTGATAATTCATATAGATATTTTACAGTATTATCGAACTTACTTACAAGTCTTTTTATAATTTTTAGTGAAGTTATGTAAAAATATCCATCTAACTCCTCTTGAATTTTGTAGGAAATGTTAGTCATTTGGTTAAATTCATTAACATTCTTCTTGTGTAGCCACTCATAAATCTGTTTTGCTCTGAACTTTGGATACCCCAATTCTATGATTTCACATTCCAATTCTTTAAGATTAAGAGATTTGACATCTTTTTTTTCCAAAAACTCACCACTTCTTTATCAATGTTGCAACAAAAAAGCCGTCACTGTTTATTTCCTGAGGCAAAAATGTATGCATGTAATTTTCATATTGAGGAATTTGTAAAGGTTCAAAATCTTTGTTTTCCGATAAAAACCGCAAAACTACTTCTTCATTCTCTTTTTTATTAAGTGTGCAAGTGGAATAAATAAGCATTCCACCTTCTTTTACATATTTTGAGGAATTTAAAAGAATATTATACTGTATTTGAGGAAGTTTTTCAAACTCTTCTGGATCTTTATATTTGATTTCAGGCTTCCTTCTGATAATTCCAAGCCCCGAACAGACCACGTCGCATAATACTTTATCCGCAAGACCTAAGTTTTCATTATATAAAGTAGCGTCGTTTACAGATGTTTTTATGCATTCTAGCCCCAGTCTTTGTGCCGATTGCTGAATCAGATTTATGCGGCTTTCGTATAAGTCAAAAGCCAATATTTGTCCTTTGTCTTGCATATATTGAGCAATCGTAAATGCCTTCCCTCCCGGAGCGCTGCACATGTCAAAAATCGTCTCGTTGGGTTTGGGATGAATAATGTTGCATAGCATTTGGCTGGACAAATCCTGAACGTGAAAAAATCCTTTTTTATACTGAGGAAGATTTTCAATACTGCCGATTCCTTTGATTGAGATACAGTTCGCTAAAACTTCGGTTTTGGATGCTTCCCGTTTTCTCTTTTCAAAGCTATCAATCAATTCATCTTCTGTGATTTTCAAGCTATTCACTCTTAGATACAAAGGCGGCATACCAATTGATGATTTAACAGTATGAATCGCTGCGTCTTTTCCGTACTCATCCACCCATTTGTTAAAAAGCCATTCCGGACAAGAATATTTCATGGAATAATATCCTATGAAATCGCTTTGCTTATCCGGAAAATCAATTTTTTTGCCATTCCTTATAAAATTTCTCAGAACAGCATTTACAAAGCCTTTCGCACTTACTTTTCTGATGCTGTAAGTAAGCCTCACACTTTCGTTAACAGCTGCTGAATCGGGAACAGATTGCATAAATACAATTTGATAGATACCCATTCTTAAAACATTAAGAACATCATGTGAGATTTTTTTAAGCGGTATTTTGGAATATTTTTGAATGCAATAATCCAATGTGAGCTTTCTTTCCAAAATCCCATAGAACAAAGCACTGGAGAAAGACCTGTCCTGTAAAGAGAGGTCACTTTCACTCAACAGTTTGTCTATCGTTAGATTGGAATAAGCCTTGTCCTCATCCATTTTATTCAGCGCACCCAAAACAATTTCCCTGGTAGTTTTCATATCATTCTTTTCCCTATAATCTGTTTATTATATATTGTTTTTTATCTATTTTAATAAGCTTCCGATTTCAATCTTTTTGCCGTGAAGAAAGTCTTTTGAATTCATTCTCTTAGAGCCTTGCAACTGAACTTCCAAGAGTTCAACAGCCTTTCCATCTCCTGTTCCCACTATAAAACGCTTATTATCAAGGATCTCACCCGGCTTTCCATGATAATTATCTATAATTTGAGATTTATAGACTTTAAGCTGTTTGGATTCCAAAAAACTATGCGCACATGGCCAAGAAGATAAGCCTCTTATTAAATTATGAACCTGCTGAGCAGGTTTTGTGAAATCAATTAATGACATTTCTTTTGAAAGCATCGGCGCGTATGTTGCACAGTTGTCATCCTGAGACTGTTTTTTAAGAGTACCTTTTTCCAGCTCAACCAATGTCTTTAACAAAATGTTCGCTCCAAGAACAGATAAACGGTCATGAAGTTCGCTTGCAGTCTCATTTTCACCAATAGCAAGCTCTCCCTTTAAAAGCATGTCCCCTGTATCAATCCCTTCAGCCATGAACATCGTTGTAACCCCTGTTGTCGTTTCGCCGTTTAATACGCTCCATTGGACAGGACCGGCCCCGCGGTATTTTGGCAGCAGCGATGCATGAACATTGATGCACCCATGGGAAGGCAGCTCTAAAATTGGCAACGGAAGAATCTTTCCATAAGCAACGACAATAATTAAATCAGGTTGAAGGCTTTTTAAAATATCGAAAGCCTCTACATTTTTTAAGGATTTGGGCTGAAAGACAGGAATATCATGTGTTAAGGCAAGTTCCTTTACAGGTGGAGGAGTAAGTTTATACCCTCTTCCTTTCGGCTTATCAGGCTGGGTGAAGACTCCCGCGATTGGATATTTTTTATCAATCAGCGCCTGCAGGCAAGGGACTGCGAAATCAGGCGTTCCCATAAAAACAATGTTCATTATTATTCGTCCTCTTCTTCAAGAATCTCTTCGGTAAGGTCTTTAAAAACAATTCCTTTTAGATGGTCAATCTCATGACACAACGCTCTAGCCAAAAGCTCTGATCCTTCCACAAAAAATTTCTTTCCGTTTCGGTCAAACGCTTTTACTTTTACTTTCAAAGGACGTGTTACCATGCCGTATTGTTTTGGGAAAGAAAGGCAACCTTCCAAGTCTGTTTGCTTCCCTTCCTCAGATATAACAACGGGATTGATTAATTCAATCAGTCCTTCTCCGATATCGATTACAATTACCTGTTTTAACACACCGACCTGTGATGCGGCCAAACCAACACCGTCAGCGGCATACATTGTTTCTGCCATATCATCAAGCAGTGTCCAAAGCCGTTTGTCAAAGACTTCAACGGGACGGCATTTTTTTCTTAAAATTTCATCGCCTTCTTTTATGATGTTACGAATCGCCATAACGACCTCCATAAAATATTATATATTAATATCACCGTTGATATCTGCGAAAATGGTAATATTAGAAAGAGATTTTTCTTTTCCGGACAATACAATCACATTTTTTAGAAAGTGTTTAAAATCTTTGTTTGCCCTGCATTTAATTATTATTCTGTATCGGTATTTATTATTCATTTTATAAATACCTGCCTGTGTCGGGCCTAATACTTTGAGCGGAATATTGCCGTTTTCTTGCTTTGCCTGTTTTTTTAAGATGTCCAAAAACATCAAGGCGGCATATCTTGTCTTTACTTCATCCAGCCCTGAAAATCCGACAACGCAAATATCGCAAAACGGCGGATATAAAAGCGCTTTTCTGGATTCTATTTCATCCTGATAAAAAGCTTTATAATTTTGATTTGCGGCAAACTGGATAATATGATTTTCGGGGTTATACGTTTGGATCAGCGCCCTTCCTATTTTATCGCCTCGCCCGCTCCTTCCCACAACTTGAGTAATCAGCGAGAAAGTTCTTTCTGTCGATCGGAAGTCATTCGCATAAAGGGATTGGTCAGCGGAAAGCACGCCGACTAGGGTCACATTAGGAAAATCAAGTCCTTTGGCAATCATTTGGGTGCCAATCATAATATCAAATTCACCGTTTCCAAAGCTCTCAAAATTATTCTCAAATGCATACCGCGAATATGTAGTATCCGTATCCATTCTTAAAATTCTTGCATTTGGATACAAAGTTTTCAGTTCATCTTCCACCCTTTGAGTCCCAAGTCCGGTGAACTTGATATGGGTACTTCCACAGCTTTCACATTTGGTAACAGGACTCCTTCCCTCTCCGCAATAGTGGCACATCATTTTGTTGTTCGCTTTATGATAAGTCATTGCCACACTGCAGTTTGGGCAGCAGACAACTTCCCCACAATCAATGCAGGTTGCAAATGTGTTGTATCCCCTGCGATTAAGTAAGAGGATAGACTGTTCGCCTTTTTCAAGATTATATTTAAGTTCAAAAGCAAGTTCCTGACTGATACAATGAACATAGCCCCTTGCTTCGTTGGTTTTCAAATCAACGATATGTACCGCAGGCAATTTTGCATCGGAATATCTTTCGTTTAGTTCAAATAAGCTGTACTTGCCGATTTTAGAATGATAATAACTGTCTATGCTGGGAGTAGCAGAAGCCAAAAGCAACAGACAGTTGTTTTGAACACATCTGAACTTCGCAACATCACAAGCATGATAGCGTGGTGCATTTTCGCTTTTATAAGAAGTTTCTCCTTCTTCATCCATAATAATCAGTCCGACATTTTCAAACGGAGCAAAAACAGCACTTCTTGTTCCTACCACAATAGACGCTTCGTTTCGTTTGATTCGTTTCCATTCATCCAATTGTTCACCAAGAGATAAACCGGAGTGTAAGACAGCGACTTTTTGCCCAAATAAACTTTGAAATTTGGACACCATTTGAGGGGTCAAGGATATTTCTGGAACAAGCATAATAGCTTGTTTTCCATCTGAAAGAACTTTTTCTATCAGTTTTAGGAAAATTTGCGTTTTTCCGCTTCCTGTTACTCCTTGAAGCAAAGAAACATGGGGCTGGTTTACTTGATAAAGCTCCGAAAGACCAGTAAAGATTTTTTGCTGATTGTCATCCAGAATAATTTGGCTTAAATCTTGCTGAACTGTGTTTTTAATCGGTTTTCTATACACTTCACGGTCAAAATATTCTATAACACCGTTTTTTTTAAGTGTTTTCAACACTGCCTCCGTCACTCCGCACAGATAACAAGTTTCTTTTACAGCGGCAGCCCCCACTTGTTTCAGAAAGTTGATCACTTCTGTCTGCTTTTTAGAACATTTTATATTTTCTTCCTCAAAGAAAGGTGAGACACGAACCATTCTAATGGTCTGATCGGACACCTTACGTTTAAGGTCGTCGTTTTTTACCACAATTCCTTTTTGAATTAGGCTATCCACCACTTTTTTTTTGGACGGATTGGTCGCTACTTCTAAAAACTTATCAACTTCAAACTCATTCTGAGCGGTCCTTAAAAAGTTCACAAGCCTTTCTTCATCTTCATTTAAGCAGGAAAAATCAATCGAAGCAAAATCTAATCCCAAACAGTAAGTAGGAATGATATGATAGTTAATTCCATTCGGCAAAACCGCTCTTACTGCATCATAATAGGTGCAAAAAGTATTTGCAACCAAAAACTTAACAATATCTATCATCTGCTCAGTCAATAAAGGCTCATAATCAATGAGCGACACTATTCTTTTGAGTTTGCTGCAATCGCCTGCTTGTTCCACCGAAAAAACCATTGCTTGCTGCTTCTTATTAGAACGTCCAAAAGGTACCAGAACCCTTGCTCCGACTTTGATATCGTTTATATATTCTTCCGGAATCACATAACTAAAGAGCTTGTCAAAATGAAAAACAGTTTTATCAACAGCCAACATAGCTATCATTTGTTGTTTCATGACAACCTCCTCTAGTTTGTTATATCTATTTATTTAGATTGAAATAAACAAAACAACTCGTCGATAATGATTTCGGCAAGTTCTGTTTTGAGCATTTTCGGTAAGGTTTTCGCACCTTCCGCTGTGATAATAGTTGCTATGTTTGTTTCCGTATTAAAGCCTGCACCGTCATTTTTCAAATTGTTGGCTATAATCATATCCGCATTTTTGGACTCAAGTTTTTTCGTTGAATTTTCAAGCAAATTCTGCGTTTCCATGGAAAATCCGCAAACTACTTGATTTTGCTTTTTATGTTGACCGATATAAGAAAGAATGTCTTGGTTTTTAATCAGTTCAAGTGTGAGGTTTCCATCTTGTTTTTTTATTTTTTCCTGGGAAATATTTTTCGGCTTATAATCTCCAACTGCTGCGGACTTAATAATGATATTGTTATTTTTAAAAGTTTTTTTGACCTCTTCGAACATTTCATCGGCGCTGAAGACATCAATCCTTTTTACACCCAATGGGGTTATAAGGTTTGTTTTGCCGCTGATTAAAGTGACATTGGCACCTTTTAATGCAGCAATTTTTGCGAGTGCAAAGCCCATCTTCCCACTTGAATGATTTGTGATGTATCGTACAGGGTCAAGTGCTTCACCGGTAGGTCCCGCTGTAATGAGTATATTTATGCCAGCCAAACTTTTTTCAAAGCTGAGCTCATGCTGCAGAATGTCATATAACGCGTCTATTGTCGGGAGTCTTCCCTTTCCGACATCCTTGCACGCTAACACCCCTTCGTCCGGCTCAAGTATTTGAAAACCATATTTCTTAAGGGTTTTGATATTATTCTGCGTAATCTCATTTTCATACATGGCTGTGTTCATAGAGGGAGCAATGATTTTAAGACATTTCGCTGCCAAAACGGTAGTTGTCAGCATATCATCTGCTAAACCATGAGCCAGTTTAGCAATCACGTTGGCTGTTGCAGGTGCAATTAAGAACGCATCTGCCTTTTGTGCCAAAGAAACATGCTTTACATCCCATTCAAAGTTCCTGTCAAAGGTGTCTAAGATACACTTATTCCCCGTGAGTGTTTCAAAGGTAAGTGGAGTAATAAATTCCGTTGCGTTTTTTGTCATGATCACATGGGTGTTGCATCCCTCTTTGGAAAGGCGGCTTGCTAAGTCAGCCATTTTATATGCCGCAATTCCACCCGTAACCCCCAGCACAACCGTTTTGCCTTTAAGTGTCATAGACAACCCCTCTTCTTCGACCTGAAATTTATGCTTATTCTATGTTTAATCCGATATCCGCTTGTTCAATAAGTTTGTATTTTCCTTTTGCAAATTCATCAACCGCAATTTTTACGGGCTTTTCGGTCATTAATATACCGTTAATCTCGGCTTCAACTGCGATATCTCTTGCTCTTTTCGCAACCGCAACAACTAAGGAATAATAACTTTCATTCTTTTTTAAAATCTCACTAATTGCTGGTCTATGCATAATTTAACACCTCATCAATAAATTTTTTCATTTTGTTCTTACTGTTTTTGTTTGCTAAGATAATGGCGCGCAGTTTTTCCACTGCATCAGAAACGGTGTCATTAACAACGACATAGTCATACTCATATGCTAAGTTGATTTCGCAGATTGCAGTGCTAAGTCTTTTTTCGACCGTTTCCAAATCTTCGGTCTTCCTGTCGGTAAGCCTTCTTCTTAGTTCCGGCATACTTGGAGGCATGATAAACACAAAAATGGCTTCCGGACATTTTTCTTTTATTTGCATAGCACCTTGAGTCTCAATTTCCAAAATAACGTCTTTTCCCATTTCAAGTTTTTGATACACTTCATCTTTGGGTGTTCCGTAATAATTATCACAGTAACAAGCATACTCAAGCATTCCGTCATTTTTTATTCTATCCAAAAAATCCTGTTTTTCTAAAAAATAATAATGTTCTCCGTGATTTTCTCGTTCTCTTGGTGATCTGGTCGTTGCTGATATGGAGTAAAATAAATTATCATCGGTTCTGAGCAATTGTTTCAAAACCGTCCCTTTACCGCTTCCTGAAGGTCCCGACACAACAATTAAAAGTCCTTTGTTATTCATCTTCGTTCTCATCCTCGGCAACATCGTCATACTGATCCACAAGCCTGTTAGCAACCGTTTCGGGCTGAACAGCAGACAGAATCACATGATCGGAATCAGTAACTATAACCGCTCTGGTTCGCCTCCCGTAGGTGGCATCTATGAGATATCCTTTATCCCTTGCATCTTGAATAATTCTTTTAATCGGAGCAGATTCCGGACTGACAATCGCAATCAATCTGTTGGCGGAAACCATGTTACCAAAACCAATGTTTATAAGCTTCATAAAAACCTCCATTATTTAAACGTTCAAATTATTCGATATTTTGAATCTGTTCTCTTATTTTCTCAATTTCGGCTTTCACGTTCACAACGTGATATGCAATCTCAATGTCCTGCGCTTTGGAACCTATCGTATTAATCTCACGATTCAGTTCCTGAACAATGAAATCAAGTTTTCTTCCGATGCTGTCTGCACTTTGAAGCATCGTATCTATTTGCTTTAAGTGACTTCTTAGCCTGACCGTTTCCTCATCAATCCCAACTTTTTCAGCAAAAATCGCTGATTCCATCAAGATTCGTTGCTCGTCTATTTTAGTATCCGAAAGAATATCCATCATTTTATTATACAGTCTTTCTCTGTATTCTTTTACTGTTTGAGGGGAACGCTCTTCAATCTTCTCTACGATTTGTTCAATCGTATTAAGCCTTGATTTTACATCCTCTTTCATCTTTTGCCCTTCGGTAACGCGCATGTCAATAAAATCCTGAAGCGCTTTTGTTGCAACAATTTTCACACTGTTCCAGATCACTTCGACATCTTCAACCGCTTTTCTTACATTGAAAATATCGTTCAGTCTAGACACGGTACTTAAGGATAAATCATCATTTAAATCAAATTCTTTGCTGATTCCCCTCAAAGCGTCCACATATCCACTTGCCAAAGATTTGTTAATCTCTACCTCGGCATCTTTTCCTTCAACAGTATAAACGCTCACGCTCACGTCAATTTTTCCGCGGCTGACTTCTTGCTGAACAAAAGATTTTAGCTTTTCTTCCAAATATCCGTAAACTCTTGGAACTCTTGATGAAAATTCAAAATATCTATGGTTAACCGATTTTATTTCGACTAATATGTCCCTGCCGTCAATAATTTGTTGAAATCTTCCATAACCAGTCATGCTTTTTATCATAATGCCAGTTTCCCTTCTATTGCCTGATAGCTTTACGTATAGTCTTTCTGCCTTATGGCGGAATTTAGCCAGACCATTCATAAATTTTATTTATTATTATATATTAACATTTTTAACACCTTTTTGCAACTTTTAGGCTAGAAAAATTATTGTTGGATTTCTAATTTTTGTATTATCAAAATTTTACAAATTAACATATAATGTTGTAGGTTTACAATACCCCTTTGTAAGACTTATGTAAATAAAAATTTTTAAATATTATGTTCACTTGTTTTTATTTTAAATAATCACATGCAAATGTGAATGAACAGGAGTAAATATTATGCAATGTAACAATAGTTTAAATGAATGTTTAAACGAAAAATCTGAGGGAGTATCTTTTGTTGATGCGAATTATTCATATAACAGATCTTGCTCACGTAACCAAAGATCTTGTTCATGCAATGGCGGTTCAAACTCAAACTCTTCTAATTCAAGCAATCAACCAAACAGAAATTGTTGCCCAATAGACAAACGCTGCGATAATTTCTCTGATACAAGAGTTTGCTGCGACCCGGACGGTTGCTGTGCAAGATACCCTTGCAGGTGCAGAGACAACTTCTGGCCTGAATTCAGTCATCCTCGTTGGTTGTCATGCCAACAGCTTTATTGTAATTGTAATAATAATTAATCTCGCTTTAACTAAAGATAAAAAATGAACAATCAGCACAGGTTCGCAACCGCGGGCCTGTGCTGATTGTGTTGCATGGCAAATCAGCCTTTTATTCAAATAGTTGGTTTTGAAGATTGATGACCTGTTGCTTCCTTAAATCAGTTTCTTTTTTATCAATGTAAAAATTATCGTTATGATCTTTTTTAATCACATCGCCGACGCAGATTTCTTTTGGGAGAATTTCAAGCGGGATGTCATGCATTGATTTCTTTTCATCTTCGCAAACAGCAAAAGTTTCTTCAATTTTATCGACAATATACATGTTCTTCCTCCGCTTTTTATTTTGAGGTTTTCACTTTAATTTGAGTTCCGTCGGTGCTGATAATAATGTTTCCGTTTAAATCGGTGCGATAAATCTCTTTCCCTGGCTGATTGAGTCTTTCCAGTGTTTTGCTGTGCGGATGCCCATAACTGTTGCCTTTTCCCACATGTATCACATATTTGGATGCTCCAACAGCTTGTAAAAATTCCTTGGTGCTCGATGTATTGCTTCCGTGATGCCCCACTTTTAAAACATCGGCAGATAAGTCCTGCTTGCTGTTCAAGAGGTCTTGTTCTGCTTGCTTTTCGGCATCTCCTGTCATGAGCAACGAGAAATCTTTATACTCAATCTTACATACCACAGACATATTGTTTAGGTCGTCATAATCTTTTAGCGGGGCCAGAACTTTGAGAGTTGCTTCTCCAAAATCATATCGAGTTCCCACTTTTGCGGTTGTAATTTTAAGTCCTTTATTAGAAATGGATGTTAAAAGGTCGGTGTATGAACGCGTAGTCGGCACGATACTGTTCGGAATTTTGGGAAGAATGACTTTATCAACTCCCAAGCTGTTAATTACAGTATCCAATCCGCCGATGTGGTCGGCGTGGGGATGGGTTCCAATCACCAAATCCAGTTTTTTGATTCCGAGATTCTTCAAATAATCGACAACCTCTTGTCCTTTATCATTTTCTCCCGCATCAATCAGTATAGACTGATTTTGAATGGTAATCAGGGTAGCATCCGCATTCCCTACGTCAATAAAGTGTAC
This sequence comes from Oscillospiraceae bacterium, assembly GCA_029240015.1. Lineage (GTDB taxonomy): Bacteria > Bacillota > Clostridia > Oscillospirales > Ruminococcaceae > JARBTU01. The sequence goes on from JARBTU010000007.1 coordinate 15,705, forward strand.
ATTGACTGGGTAAGCGTTATTATCAAATTTTTCGCTGACACCCAGGTATTCTTTTAACCCATCAAAAGTCGGAAGTTTCGCAATACCAATAAC
>JARBTU010000208.1 GCA_029240015.1 Oscillospiraceae bacterium
GTAATCGCTGCGACATAATCGTCAACTTGTTGCAACAAAAAGACCCTTTGACTGTAAGTGTTTTCACTTACAGTCAAAGGGTCTTAGTTTTATGTAAAAGAATTTATGTCTTATCCGTTCACAAGATGTTCTATTAAGGTTTTTATTCCAATGAGAACAAGAATGGTTCCGCCAAATATTTCGGCCTTTTGGTTCAATATGTCTCCAAACTTCTTGCCGATGAAAACCGCCAAAAGGCTGCAGATAAAAGTAACACAGGCAATAAAACTCGCAGATACGACGATATTCACATTCATCGTTGCAAAGCTTACTCCGATTGCCAGCGCATCGATGCTTGTAGCGATGGCTTGAGCAAACAAAAGCTTGAAGGTAAGCTCCCTGATACAGACCTCGTCCGCATCTTTTTTTAATCCGTCAAAAATCATTTTTCCACCGATGAATCCAAGGAGGATAAAAGCGATCCAGTGATCAAATTGAGTGACATATTCGGCGAAGGCAGTTCCTGCGAAGTAACCGATAATCGGCATGATTCCTTGGAACAGTCCAAATGAAAAAGCAATGGCTAAAGCTTGTTTCAGCCTGATTTTGTTCAGGCACATTGCGTTAGACATTGAAACAGCGGAGGCGTCCATTGACAATCCAAGGGCAATCAAAAAAATTTCAACAGTACTCATATAAACATCCCTACTCTATAGTTTTTAAAGTTTAAATTATATTCGTGTATCCAGCAAAGCGGAATTTTTTGCTCTGAATTCATCAAACATATCATTTTCTATCGCATCACGTATTTTTTCCATAAGGGTGTTATAAAAATAAAGATTGTGCATCACGGCAAGCCGCATGGCAAGCATTTCGTTTGCTTTAAACAGGTGCCTTAAATACGCCCGTGAGAACTTTTGGCAGGTAGGACATCCGCATTCTTCATCAATAGGGAGTCCGTCGTCGGCATATTTAGCATTCATCAGATTGCGGATTCCTTTCCATGTGTTCACATGTGCGTGGCGGGCATTCCTGCTCGGCATTACACAGTCAAAAAGGTCAATTCCTCTGGCAACTGATTCGATGAGATTGGAAGGGGTTCCCACTCCCATCAGGTAACGAGGTTTATCTTCCGGCATATAAGGCTCTACGGAACAAATAACCCGATACATATCTTGTGCAGGTTCTCCCACTGCCAGACCGCCGATGGCATATCCGTCTAAATCAAGCTTCCTGATATCCTGCATATGCTCAATTCTCAAGTCGTCATAAATACATCCTTGGTTGATTCCAAAAAGCATCTGTTTATTGTTGAGCGTATCGGGAAGAGTATTGAGCCTCTCCATTTCTTCTTTACATCGATAAAGCCAGCGAGTTGTTCTTTCGCATGATTTTTTTGAGTATTCATGGGTGGACGGGTTTGCCACACACTCATCAAAAGCCATCGCGATGGTGGAGGCAAGATTCGATTGGATTTGCATGCTTTCTTCGGGGCCCATAAAAATCTTTTTTCCGTCAACGTGAGAGTTGAAGTAAACTCCCTCTTCCTTAATTGTACGAAGTTTTGCTAAAGAAAATACTTGGAAACCGCCGCTGTCGGTGAGAATCGGTTTTTGCCATCCCATAAACTTGTGAAGTCCGCCAAGCTTTCTGATCAGTTGGTCTCCCGGTCGCACATGCAGGTGATAGGTGTTGCACAGTTCCACCTGACATTTTAAATCCACAAGATCATAAGAGGAGATACCTCCTTTTATTGCGGCGGAAGTTCCTACGTTCATGAAAGCAGGGGTTTGAACAGTGCCATGAACGGTGGTAAACTCTCCCCGTCTGGCAAAGCCTTGTTTTTTTATCAGATTATACATGGTATTGTACCTCATATTTATAGTATCATCATTGCGTCGCCAAAGCTGAAAAAACGGTATTTTTCATTGACGGCAGTGTGGTATGCGTTCATAGTGCTTTCATATCCTGCAAAAGCCGAGACAAGCATAATCAGCGTGCTTTCAGGGAGGTGGAAATTGGTAATCAGCCCGTCAAGGACTTTGAATTCATATCCGGGATAGATGAAAATGTTAGTGTATCCTTCCGCTGCAGTAATTTCTCCATTGAAAGCAGCAACGCTTTCAATGGTGCGGCAACTGGTCGTTCCGACGGCGATAACCCTTTTGCCGCTTTGCTTGGTTCGGTTGATCAAATCGGCGGTTTCCTGGGGTAACGAGTAGTGTTCTGAATGCATAGTATGTTGTGTAATATCATCGGCCTTTACAGGTCTGAATGTACCAAGTCCGACATGCAGGGTTACATAAGCGATTTGAACACCTTTTTGATGAAGTTTATCCATCAGTTCGGGTGTGAAATGCAGCCCTGCGGTAGGGGCAGCGGCAGAACCCAACTCCTTGGAATAAACAGTCTGATAACGCTCGTTGTCGTCCAGATGCTCGGTGATATAATGCGGGAGAGGCATCTGACCGATTTTATCCAATATGTCAAAGAAGTTTCCTTTAAACGTGAATTCGCAAAGTCGGTTTCCGCCATCCAGTACGTCGGTTATTCTGGCATGAAGGATTCCGTCTCCAAAGATAAATTCAGCGCCCACTCGGGCTTTTTTGCCAGGTTTTACGAGGATTTCCCAAACATTCTTTTGTTTTTGCTCTAAAAGCAAAAACTCAATGTTAGCACCCGTTTCTTTTTTTGTTCCGTAAAGTCTTGCGGGAATCACACGGGAATTGTTAACAACAAGAAGGTCTCCCTCGTTCAAGAGGTCAATAATATCATAAAAATGACGATGATATATTTCTCCGGAAATTTTGTTAAGGTGCAGAAGTCTTGAATGGTCACGGGGTTCTATTGGAGTTTGTGCAATAAGCTCAGGGGGCAAATCAAAGTAAAATTCGCTTTTTTTCATAAAATCCTCCCAAAGGGAAATAAAGTATTTGACACTAAAAGAGTATGATGGTATTATATTTGTAAGACAAATAAATATTCAACTGGGTAGAGGTTGCGCTATTCATAATTATTTAAAGACCAGATTGCCAGAATCGCAGGAGTCTTTAAAGAAAGGGAATATCGCCGAAGTAATCAAAAAGGCATTTGATTACTGGGTATGTATCGAACAGGTGCATAACTGTCATCATTACAATTGATGGGGAGCTATTCGGCAGTTTGGTCAAAGGACAGCGTCCACTGCACCAAACAGTCAACATTTCTATTATATTGTAAGATGAACCGGTTTTCAACCGGTTTTTTTTAATATCTTGAAATATTTATTAAATTATAAGGATATATTCTTAAAGTCTTACGCTTTTTGAGTATGTTTATGGAGGTAACAGATTCATGAAAACATTTAATGTAGGGATTATCGGCGCAACAGGAATGGTTGGACAACGTTTTGCAATATTGCTGGAAAATCATCCATGGTTCCATGTGACAACGCTTGCAGCGTCTTCCCGTTCTGCCGGAAAAACTTATGAGCAAGCGGTAGGAAGCCGTTGGGCAATGCCAAAGCCAATGCCTGAGAAAATGAAAAATTTGGTTGTGCTGGACGCAACCGAAGATATAGAAAAAATTGCTTCTTCTGTTGATTTTGTTTTTTGCGCAGTAGATATGAAAAAAGATGAAATCAAAGCGTTGGAAGAATTGTATGCAAAAGCAGAGTGTCCTGTGGTATCCAACAACTCCGCACATAGAGCGACTCCTGACGTTCCAATGATCGTTCCTGAAATTAACGCAGACCACACGGAAGTGATTGCAGCTCAAAGAGCAAGGCTCGGAACAAAAAG
>JARBTU010000008.1 GCA_029240015.1 Oscillospiraceae bacterium
CTTGGATGTTCGAAAACAAGGTGGCAAGTATCATAATTGCTCCAGTCGTTATTCTTTATACGTTTTTCTTTTTTCATATTGTCAAACAGTTTAGTTCCCGGATAAGGTGTTAGTATGTGATATGTGGCAGTCGTAATTCCACTCTCAATAGCCCAGCTTGTTGTGTCGTGAAAAGCGTTTTTGTCATCATGGTCAAGCCCAAAAATAAAGCTTCCATTAATCATAACTCCCAATTCGTCAAGCCTTTTTATTGCTTTGTCATAATCTTGATTTAAATTGGAATGCTTGTTTGCAAGCATCAAATTATGTTTATTCAAGCTTTCAAATCCAATAAATGCACTCCGGAACCCCGCTTCATAGGCTAAATCAATCAAGTCATCTTCTATAATTGAGTTCACGGTTACTGCTCCTTGAAAAAGCTTATTCATTCCTTTCATCTCGTGAAACAAATCTCTGCATAATTTTTTATCGGCAAATAAATTATCATCAAGAAAGTATAAATGTCTTCCTATGAGACTTTCGATTTCCTCTAATATTCGATCAATCTGGTAAGCATAAAATGATTTTCCGTTTTTATAAAAAGAACTGACATAACAAAATGAACATTTATTAGGACAACCACGTGAAAAAACCATCGAATTTGGGACAAGATATTTTTCTCTTTTTATTAAATCTCGCCTTGGCAAAGGCAAATGGTCAAAATTCATTTCACCGGCATAATAAAATTCTTTGGGATTTTTACTTTTAAAATCAGATAAGAATTGCGGGAAAATATGCTCTCCAAGTCCGCAAAGAACCGTGTCTGCGTGTTGTTTTGCTTCTTGTGGTAAGGAAGTTGCGTGAAGCCCACCCAAAGCTACAAAGATCCCTCTTTTTCTATAATCATCTGCAATTTGGTAAGAACGGTAGGCATTTGTTATATATGTTTGAACGCAAACCAAATCGGGAGAATCATCCAACAAGGCTTCTTCAATGTGCTCGTCTAAAATTTCTATCTCGTCATCGGGAGAACAAAACGATGCGAGCGTTGCCAATCCAAGAGGAGGAAAAAGCGAATATTTTATAGGTCGCCAAAAAGGGCTTTTCGCTTCCTGCAAGGCGGGCAAAATAAATTTTATTTTCATTTTACAATCCCTCATATGCTTTAATGATTTGCATCTTATAATTTCAACTTCTATTTTTTTCTCTATTTTAAAATATATAAAGCTCCATGTTCTATCCCCAGTCTAATCCTCCGAATACTCCAAGACGTCACCCGGCTGACAGTCTAATACCTCACAGATTTTTTCTAAAGTGGAAAAACGGATTGCCTTTGCTTTTCCGTTTTTTAATATCGAAAGGTTTGCCATTGTTATCCCCACTTTCTCTGATAGTTCTGTCACACTCATCTTTCTTTTGGCCAACATAACGTCTAGGTTTATAATAATAGCCATAATAAGCACCTCATATTGTTAAATCACTGTCTTGTTTTAAAACGCAGGCTTTTTGAACAAGATGTGAAAGGGTGGCGAACGCTACTGCAATGGAAATTGCAATAAATATAACAAACAGCGAGAATATTAGAAAAACAGGAAGAAACATGTTTAAAAATACTGATAATATAATAGCTGAAATATAAAGAAAGGACTCCAGTAGTGCCAGAAAGCAAATGGTTTTCAGTCGCTTTGAATTTTGGATGCTAAAAGAATTGTCATGTGAAATCTCGTTACATATAAGCCATGAGTTTATAAGAGCAACATAAAACGGAATCGCTGTAATCCAAATAAAGAATGTTAACTGCCACGATAATCCGCTTAAAAAAGATAACATATTCGGATCATACCATTCTATAATAGGAATAATAAAACATAAAAACAACCCCAATAAAGCACAAATCATAATTATTAATTTCAGCCATTTTGAAAGCTCACCTTGTCGCATAATAATCATCTCCTTTGTTTGGAATTATAATATATAATTAAATGATTGTCAATAATAAATTATCGATTATCAATAATTTATTATTGTAATACAGAATGTTCAGAATAAATAAAAAAGCATGCAGGGACTTAATATAGTCCCTGCATGCTTTCTAATCAGAGCAATCGGTGTTGCAGGATTGAGTTTAACTGATATACTCGATTTTAGATTTGTCAACGGTTTTTTCTATATTCGCCAGGGGTGTTGCCTATATGCCTTTTAAAAACTTCATTAAAATATTTTAAATTACTATACCCCACCAACGAAGCAATTTCTATTATTTTTTTATCAGTAGTTTTAAGAAGTTTGCATGCTTCTTCAATTCTTGCTTTTTGAGTATATTCTAACACGGTCATCCCGGTAGATTTTTTAAAGATCTTGCAAAAGTGATTTTTACTGATAAAAGCCATTAAAGAAAGTTCTTCAAGCTTTATTTCACTGGCATAATTCGTTCTCAAGTAATTTATCACATTTTCGATGAGTTGATTTCGGTTCTTTTCCAGGGAATTAGAAGTATAAGAAGAATTAATATTACGATACAGCCTAAAAACTATTATAAGCAATTCTGTCAAATAAGCTCTCAAAAGTTCAATATAACCGGGGTTCATAAGCTGATATTCTCTATACATTTTATCATAGATCGAAGCAATTTCCCTGTTGTCTTCTTCCAAAAGATTGATATCAACAGGGTTTTCAAGTTCATCAGGAAAAAGTGATTTGAAAAGAAGATGATTCGTGATGCTTGAAAAATCTTTTGAGCCAATCAAGGAGTGATCAAGAAATTCGGGAGCGAAAGCGCAATTATAAATTGTCAGGACATCTTGGTTGTTTCCAGGTAAAGATCTGAATTCATGGGGGATATCATAGTTAATGATGAACAGATTTCCTTTTGACACGGTATATTCTTTGTCCCCGACACGATGCAAACCAGTTCCGGAAACTACATAAGAAATTTCTATAAAGCTGTGTGCGTGAAGATGGGGCTCAACCTGCTCAAAAGCCTTGTTAACAAAAATGGATTCACCATTTCTAAAAGTCTCTTCTCCTGTGGCATAATAAGTTAGGCTGTCTTTCAATAAAATCCCCCCCTATATAAAATAATATTCTACCTAGTAATAGTCTTATGATGCTTCTATAATATTAATATAAAAAAAGAAGAATAGCAACACATATGAACAAGAAATCTATATGAGAGAAGATTAAACTGCTCTCCATTTATATCTTAGGAGGATTATATGAACTGTGAATTAATAAACAAAGCGAAATGGATCTCTTCTCCGGATGAGAAGCCTGCCAGCCATGGCCCTTCATGGGAAAACATGATTTACAATTCCAAGAAAGTGTCAATTACACCTGAGGATGGTATTCCAACCTTTAGAAAGCATTTTAACTGTAACAAAACCATAAAATCAGCAGATTTGACCATTACAGCACTTGGAAATTTTGAAGCGTACATAAACGGAGAACGTGTGGGCACGAAAAATATGGACGGCAGTGCCACTTTTGAAGAATTAAAGCCTGGTTGGACAGACTATACAAAGCGCGTGTTATCGTTTAATTATGATATTTCTTCTTATCTTGCCTCGGGGGAAAATGATATTATCATGAAAGTGTCACGAGGTTGGTACGCAGGAAGAATCTCGTTTGGCTATTACGGTTACAAAAAGAGGGCAATTATTGCCGCGATTGATATTGTTTACACAGATGGCAGCCATGAATATATTTTAACTGACAGTGATTGGGATTGCACTATAACGGGACCCTTGTTATTCGCTGATATATGGGATGGTGAATATTATGATTCACGTATTACTGACTGTACCCAAAAGACCGATGCGGTAAAATGGGATAAGGCTGAGCTAAACACGGACTTTTCAGGCGAGATTTCTCCTGCGGAAGAGCCGCATATCAGAGTACGCAAGAATTTGACGCTCTGCCCTTTATCTGCGGTTTTATATGACGGGATAAAGGAAAACGGTACTGATTTCGGTGAGATAAAGATACAAAAAACCGCAATAGGCAAATCTTGTGAGCACATGGACATTGCAAAAGGAAGTACATTGCTCCTTGATTTTGGACAGAATATGGTTGGTCGTCCTCGCTTTAGAATAAAAGCGGCAAGAGGTGTAACGATAACAGTTTATTGCGCGGAGCTTTTAAATGATTCCGGTGAACTTTCAAGAAGAAATGACGGTCCGAGTGGCAGCGCTTACCTCGCAAACTATCGTTCCGCACGCTCGCGCATTATATATATTGCCAATGGAGATGTAAAGGGAGAGGAATACTTTCCGCTGCACACCTTTTTCGGATTCAGATATCTTGAAATCGAAGCTGACGGTGATTTTGAGCTTTGTTCAATGCTTGGTGAGGTTATAGGCTCCGATACAACGGAACTGTCAACACTTGTTACCTCAAACGAGGAGGTAAACCGTCTTTACTCCAATATACTCTGGGGACAGCGGGGCAATTATCTTTCTATACCTACCGATTGTCCACAGCGTGACGAACGCCTGGGCTGGACGGGAGATACGCAGATATTTTGTGGTGCAGCCGCATACAATGCCGATGTAAACGGATTTTTTAAGAAGTGGTTACGGGACGCAAGAGATTCACAGAGTGAAAAAGGCGGATATTGTGACGTTATCCCACGTGTTTTCCCCGATGAAAATCATGACTCAAATGCGGCATGGGGGGATGCAGGATTAATCGTGCCGTATAAGATATATCTTGCGTTCGGGGATAAATCAATACTCTCCGAGCATTATGAATCCATGGAAAAATATATGGATTGTCTTGCCGGTTACGGCATCGACGGGCTGCACAACGAATTCGGAGACTGGCTTGCTTATGATCCTACGGGCAATCGTTATATGGCGATTGCATGCTATGCCTACAATGCTTATCTTATGGCTAAGATAAGCGGATTCCTATCCGTTTCTTCGGGTGATGACTATGACATTAAACACATAGCATACGATAAGTTGTTTAATGAACTGAAATCTATATTTGCTGAGAAATTTATTGTGAATGGTGAACTTACCGAAACCTCTCAGACAGCATATTTGATTGCTCTGCGTTTTAAACTTTTACCGGACAGCATGATAAAAAAGATCATCTCACAGCTTGAAGCAAAAATCAAAGATAACAAGTATACGCTTTCAACAGGTTTTGTCGGCACAGGAATATTAAATCAGACACTAAGCGAATTTGGCATGGATGGGATTGCATATTCATTACTATTGCAGACGGCGGATCCGTCATGGCTCTACAGTGTACGCCAGGGTGCAACAACGATATGGGAACGATGGAATTCCTATACGCTTGAGAATGGCTTCGGAGATGTCGGAATGAACTCGTTTAACCACTATGCCTATGGTGCGGTGTGCGAGTGGATGTTTGAGAGCATGGCCGGTATCGCGATAGATGAATCATCACCCGGATACAAGCATTTTGTCTTAAGCCCACGTCCTGACACAAGAGCGGATGATGAGTTACCAGCGGGGCAAGAGCGGATTACTTATGTAAAAGCAACCTATAATTCAACAGCGGGGCTCATTAAAAGCAGTTGGGAGATTATAGACGGTAAAAAATTTATCTACAGGGCATCAATACCTGAAGGGGCAAGTGCCACAATACGATTCCCGCTGATTGGAGCCGGCAGTACGATAAAAGTTAATGGCGTTATAGTAAGTGATGCAGAAATACATGATAATTTCGCAATATTCGAGCTCGGTGCAGGAGATTATATGATAGAATAATCCACCATGTTTGAGTATCTGCTATTTTTATAGGGAAAGCATCATGAACATCCAAGTCATCAGAGATAGAAAAGATGGGGGAATTTCCCCCATCTTTTATTGTTTGAAAAAGGTTGACTGGTCAACATAAATCCGTTATAATAATGTTGACTAGTCAATTAAAATAAAGGAGGGGAATTCACAATGGACGAAACCATGCATTTCATAATGCTCAACAGCAAAATTTTTAGGAACACACAAATTTATTTGGATAAGGTCTTGAAAGAATATGAATTAAGCAGCGGCTCTTTTCCATACATGTTTATTTTAGAAAAAAATGAAGGCATCAGCCAGAATAAAATAAGCAAAGAAATAGGCAATGATAAGGCAATGTCAGCAAGAACCATTACGAAACTTATAGAGCTGAACTACGTATATAAAAAAGAAGATGAAATGGATAGTAGAGCCTACAAGCTATATTTAACAACGAAGGCCAAAGAAATTATTCCTAAGATTCGTGAGGAAATTCAAGCTTTAATAAATCTAATAACTGAAGATTTGTCTCAAGAAGAGAAGCTTATTATGATGAATTCCTTAAAAAAAATATTTAATAATACCCAAAGGTTAAAAGGATAAGGAGAAGTCTAAATGGAAGAAGTAAAAGACAGGAGCAGATGGCCCATATTGATTATCGTTGTAATGTCAACATTTATGTCCGCACTAGACAGCAGTATCGTAAATGTAGCATTGCCTAAAATGGCTAGGGCCCTAGGTGTAACAACCTCTAACATACAATTGGTGGCAACAAGTTATTTAATTGTTATAGTAGGAACGGTATTAATATTTGGAAGATTAGGAGACATACTTGGCAAAACCAAGATGTTTAAGTTCGGATTGGGCTTATTTACCTTTGGATCCCTGTTGTGTGGGATAACAGGTTCTTTTCTAATATTAATTATAGCAAGGGTAATCCAGGCTATAGGTGCAGCTGGGACGATGGCGAATAGTCAAGGTATTATTACGGAGATATTTCCTGCGAACGAAAGAGGAAAAGCACTTGGCTTTGCAGGGACCGCTGTAGCATTAGGTTCTTTAGTGGGACCGGGATTAGGGGGAGTTATAGTAGGGGCATCCAGTTGGGAATTTATATTTTTAATAAACGTTCCTATTGGTTTAGTAGCTCTATTCTATGCTTTTAAGTTATTACCCAAAGGGCATAAAACGGCAAAGGGAAAAATGGATAGCATAGGCGCTATCCTGTTTATGTTTACTATAGTTCCTTTGTTTGTGGCACTAAGTGAGGGACTAAACCGCGGCTTTACAGACCCGATAATCTTGCTGGGGTTTGCAGTGGCAATCGTGTGCTTCATAGCATTTATTTTTGTGGAAAAGAAAAGGGAGAGTCCTTTAATACAGTTGCAAATGTTTCAAAATAAGTTGTTTTCTTTGAGCATATTTTGCGGCTTTATAAGCTTTGTGGCAATATTTTGCAGCAATATTATTCAGCCTTTTTACCTTCAAGATGTAATGTCTTATACGCCGCAGCACACCGGTTTAATACTGATGACTTATCCGTTAATTTTAACGGTGATAGCACCTGTTAGTGGTCACTTATCAGATAAGATTGGTTCGGAAATATTAACCTTCATAGGATTAATGTTTATAAGCGTAGGGTTGCTGCTCATGGCGACCTTAGATCAAAAGTCAACCTTATTAAGTATGATGATATTTATTGGAATCGTATCTATCGGTATGGGGTTATTTCAATCACCCAATAATTCGCTGGTAATGTCAACAGTATCAAAAGATAAACTTGGCATTGCGGGAAGTATAAATGCGCTTATAAGAAATCTGGGAATGGTAAGTGGAATAGCTTTAGCTACAACACTTTTATATAATGGAATGAGTTCTAAAATCGGACATCGTGTTACAGATTACGTGGCAGGAAGAAATGATGCCTTCATATATGGCATGAGAACGGTATATATAACTGCATCGATCATTTGCTTTGTGGGAACTTTGTTGACTTTTTTAAGATTGATTGGGAATAAAACTAAGAAAGGCCAATAATATATGCGACCGCTTCATTTTGAAAAAAAGGTTCAAATTTTAGAGAGTGCATCATTACATTAATAAATCTTTATACGAACGACATTAGTATTTCAGAAGATGATTGGGATGTTGTATAATTATAAAAATCACTGCGGGACACACCTGTCCCGCAGTGATTTTTTCTTTACGGGCTCTTTGAAGAGTCCCTGCTCGTTTTTGATTTAAACAGTCATACATCCGTATCCTAATCAGAGTCATCTATATCTGCAATACCCATTGTTATCAGCAAAGTTGATATTATGTAGTTTATCACTGCGAATAGAATCACAAAGATACCGGTGAATAAATTCCATGCGAAAGAGATGTAACTGCCTCCGCCGATATCCAGTTGAAGGCAAAACAGCAGTAATGCAGTTAAGATGCCTATAATCCAGGAGGCTTTTTTATAAAACACCGAAAGGCTGTACTGAAGCATAAAGTAGCTGAGCAAATACGCAAAAATTCCAAACAAACCGATATAAGCATTCGATGTTCGGAATAAAAGATAAAAATAAAATATTGCAACGGGTAAAAAACTATAAAATCCCGTATCTAGCTTTTTTATTTTTTTTACAAAGGTTGCTGCAATAAAAAACGGAAGTGTACAAAGGATAAAGGTTAGTCCGTATAGAAAGCCTGCCCATTCTATGGAGTTGGGCATTCCAATAGCGTAGCAACAGCTGATTGATATTGGCGGAGATATCTTTAAAAAAGCGGATAAAATTGAACTTTGAATTCGCTGATTCACCACAGAATCAATCTTAATGGGAATAATAATTAAAAGGATACCCGGGACGAGGATGACAAGTGCTTGATTTATGTGAGTGATAATGGCGATTAACATTGCTAAAAGGGTAATCATCATACACAGCTTTTGCTTTATAAAATGTAGTGATTTCATATGTGATAGCTCCTTTTTTAATATACTACTTCTATTTATTATATTCTGGCCGTAACATAATTAGCAATGATTTACAATAATATATTAAAAAGAATACACGAAGCAAACATTTACTTCGTGTATTCTTTTTGCGTATCAGCAAGTTGCAGTCTAGGGTTAAAGAGTATCAGCAGATGTTGAATTGAGCAAGGGAATTTCGGTTAAGCGCAGATTGGTACACCCGTATGGTTTTAATTCCATTTTTATAACTTTGCCGATGGGCTGTCGTGAAAATGGAACACGAGCGCACACGAAATCATACCCTTGTTCTGTTCTCCAATCAATTTCCACCATGTTTGCGGTCATTTTAACAGGTGGACTTTGGCTGGAAAAAGGATGTTCAGCAATATCATATTCTTGGATGGAAAGATTCTCATCCCAAAACGCATAGTTCCATTTGGATTTTGGATAAATCTCATAATCACAGTAAGGAAACTTGCGTTCAACGCTTTCGGAAATGTATTCGTGCATTTTCCATTCTTCATCAATTGATAAAGCGTATACAAGGGGACCCCGTTGGAGACAAACCAAATTTTCAGGACGCTTTCTGAATACAGTCTCAAACTCAAAGTCAACGAGAACTTCCTGTGTGCCATTCCATATGCGATTGATTTCAAAGAATCCTTTATTTCTATAGGTGTCTCCATCAACGGTGAAGCTTTTTACCCACGATGGAATGCGAATCTTCAGGTTAAAGAACACGTCGTCTGCGGTGGTTATAATATATTTAAGATGGTTTTTAAAAGGATACATCGTACGAAGCTCAATCGAAACCGCTGCGTTTTGAATGGTAGTTTCAAGCTTTGAAGGAGCGAGAGCGGCAGACACAATCGTGTCATTGTCCTTTAAAAAGGTGTTTAAAGCAAATTTAGGCCAGCCTTGATTAAAATTAGCCGTACAACAGCCAAAGTTAGGTTCCAGTCCAAACAGATGCGCCTCTTTTCCGTTGGTCCTGAAGATGGAATCCTCGCTAAATTCTACACAAGCAATTTGATTGGTCATCTGGTCGTATTGATGTGTCCACATATCGCTGCTGGTGGTTGCGGGAAGAGCGTTGTATGCCAGTATTTCGAGACGGTCAATCCAATCAGGGTCTCCGGTAATGGCAAACAGATGCTCGTATGAATACATCGCTTCTACCACACCGCAAAGCTCGGTGCCCTGGATAGGACTGGTGCCCGATAGGCATTCATCTCCGGTAAAATGCCCGGCAGCAGTTCCGTGGTACTTTGTTAACAACCCAATCATCTTTTTTGCAAACTCATTACTGTCTTGTTGCGTCAAGCGGGAGATAAGTGCCTGCGATTTCAGCGCCATAGCGAGGTTAACGACATGTGTTTGCTGTGACCATTCCTGTCGTGGATGCATATCCCTCCAGTTATCAAATAAGCGTTCATAATTGGTACCCTGTACATAAAGAGATACAGCAAGATCAATTAACCATTCTTCTTTTGTTCGCTCATACAGCCAATAGATGGATATGAGGCTTTCATACCATCTGGAGCTTGCCCAGCAGGATATGGTGTTGTGCCGAATATGGTCCTTCAAATTTTTAAGGGCTTTATAGATGACGGGTTCTATCCTTACGTCATCTGAGCATTCATAATATACAACAAGAGCTTTGCAAATTAAAAACAAAGCCCACATGTCATAATGTTTCCGTTCTTCCATGGAGCAGGGGCAAAGCCAGCCATCTTCCTGCTGGTTTTGGATAATAGCATCCACATACTTTTTTGCACGGGCAATCATATCTTCATCTTCCAGCAGATATGCGAGCGGAATAAACCCGTCAAGCCAGTAGGGAACGCGCTCCCATCCGTCACGCTGTCCACCTATCCATTTGCTGTCCTGAATGTCGGGCCATATTTTATCTAGATGCCCGGATAACCCTTCCGCTTGGATTTTGAGCTGTTGTAAAAGCCAGCCTTTGGGCTTAATCTCTTTTGAAGTAAAGTTGTTAAAATAGTTTTTTTTCAACATTTGTACACATCCTTTGGTCGAAAAGACCCCTAACTATGAATTATATAGTATAGGTTTTTTGTGTTTTGCACAATGACATAAAACGATAAGTATATTGCAAAAATCGGTCAGCTATATGATCTATGATGCACGCTTTGGCTTTTTAATACGGCGTTGTTATGTGTGTTTCGTCGTTAGAAGAACTCATAAGAAACGAAAAAGATAGTGCATTTTTAAAAAATGGCGATCTTTTTTATTAGGACAAACAAAAATGCACCAGATTTTTCATAAGTATGAACATACGCTTTGAAAAGGATGATGATTTTATGTTCACACAAATGTTTTCTTTTATTATGGGGAAATTGCTGTATTTCGCATTACATATAGAGGGGAGCGGACCATTTCCAAAGCCTTTATCTGCAAAACAAGAAAAAGAATGCTTTGAATTGATGATGCAAGGAGACAACGGCGCAAGAGATAAATTGATTGAACACAATTTAAGACTTGTGGCGCATATTATTAAAAAATATTATGCAGCGACCAATGAACAAGAGGACCTTATTTCAATCGGAACGATAGGACTCATTAAAGCGGTGGGGACTTTTAAGTTTGAAAAGGGGACTCGGTTTGCAACATATGCTTCAAGATGCATTGAAAACGAAATCCTTATGCATTTCAGGAACATCAAAAAAACAGTGGGAGATGTATATATTAACGATCCGATTGATACAGACAAAGAAGGCAATGCAATTACATTGATGGATTTGGTGTCGGATGAAGAAAGTATTATTGACAGTATTGATTTGAAACTGAAATCTGAACTTTTACACAAGCACATAAACAGCGAGCTTTCGCCAAGAGAGAAGATTATTATAGAAATGCGATATGGGCTTCACGGAAGAAACCCGTTGACGCAAAGGGAGGTTGCCAAAAAGCTCGGAATATCAAGATCATACGTTTCAAGAATCGAAAAAAAATCTTTGCTTACATTAAGAAAAAAATTTGATTAATGAAAAATCAAAATCATAAAAGCCAAATAAAAGGGATAAAATAAGAAGAGCAAAGCCGAAGGAATTTATGACAGGATCTTTTATCAATAATATGAAAACGGCGGCTGATGTTTGAAAATTTTTGCTGTGTATAAGCAGGCGAAAAGGGGAAGTAATATTGCAGTATGTGATTGATATCGGCGAAATCCTTATAAGGTCGGTTTCGTCGCTCATTATTTTGTTTTTATTTACCAAGATGATGGGATTTAAGCAAATATCCCAACTGTCTTTTTTTGATTATGTGGTGGGGATTTCAATTGGTTCTATTGCCGCGGAAATGGCGTCCAATAAGGATATCCCGTTTCATTTTACTGTTATCGCGATGTTGGTGTATGCTTCCGGCTCTCTTGGAATTTCAGTTATAACCAGAAAATCAATTAAAGCCAGGCGCTTTTTGACAGGAACACCAATCGTAATGATTGAAAGAGGGAAAATCATCAAAGAAAATATGAAAAGAGCTCACTATGATATGAACGACTTGCTTTGTCAGTGCAGAATAAGCGGGTACTTTAACATCAGTGATATTGAATTCGCAATTATGGAGACCACAGGAGATATCAGCTTTATTCCAAAAGGCTTGAAAAAGCAACTGACTCCTGAAGATATGAGTTTAAATCCGAAGCAGGAAGAAGTATTGGCTAATGTTATTATTGACGGAAGAATTATGTGGGATAATTTAAAGAACATCGGAAGGAATCAAGAGTGGCTGGACAAGAAACTGGCGGAGCAAAAGATAAAAAGTGTCAAAGAGGTCCTTCTTGCGACTTGCGATGAGGATGGAAATCTGAGTGTCTTTTTGGAACACGAGCGCGCACATAAAAATAATGTTTTTGAATAATTATTTTTATAAGAAATGCCGTAAGGAAATTTCCTTACGGCGTTTCTGTCTGTTTCTGTAATTTTTTTAGCCTTAAATAGTAGCGTGTACTTTGTACTGGGCTAAAGATGAGAAGGGACAGCAGTACGGGATTTAGACTGGAGAGAAAAACAAAATATAACCTTTTGTTAAGCAAAAGCTCTGCAACAAATATGAGTAAATTCACCATCAGCAAGACAAGTGAGGGAATAACGTTCCAAAGCATAACGGTTTTTGCCCGATTCAAGGCTTTTTTTATATCGCAATTAAATTCAGGAACAACATCATCGTATTGTTTGGACCATATCAGATTTTGGTACTCACCAATATAGGAACTATAGTACAGCAAAGTCCAACCTTCTTGTGTTTTTTGATGTACATGCGCTTGATCAGGGTGTTTAATGTTTTCGATAAAGACTTTTATCTTTCGGGGCGGATGTTTTACAAAATAAAAAATGCCGAATACACGAGAAACCCTGTATAGATGGTAGCCGTTAAGTTCCATTTCTTCCAGCCACTCTGCTGTTTTATCCATAGAATAAAACCATCCATATCTATAGACGCGTTTTATTTCATGGTACCCCATCAAGTCTGTTTTGATGGAATCGTCTAAACGTTGGAATCTCATATGTTCCGAAAAATCGTGAATTCGATAAGCGGAGGGTCTACATAATTCGGAAAGTTTTTTATTGGACTTGTGGAGCCTGACTACCGTATAAATAAGCCAGATAAAAAATCCGATTATCAGTACGGTTAATAGCGTATGTAATAAAAATTCAGCCGGATTAGATCCTGTGATTGCAATGGGCTGCTCAAATGAAGAGGAAGATAAATTGATAAGGATTACCATGATTAAAAGATAAAATAAAAAACAAATCATCGGAATTGCTAACAATGCGAGGAGGACAGCAGATAGGTCAAAAATCCTTTTGTTTTTAAGTCGAAAGCTATCATAGGATGGGGAAGCTCCTGCTTTAAGCTGGGTGTATTTTAAAACTAAATATCTATTGTTCCAAAACACATTTTCGTACCCCGTTTTGAAAAAGCCTTCGGGAACACTGCCATTGGATTGAGGCGCATAAGCTATTCTATATCTGGTGCTTGACGGGGCATTTGTTTCAAACGTGAACAGGCGCAGAAAAAAGTTAATATCCGATAAGTGGTATCCTTTCCTTGCCATAAGGTTTAAATAGTTTTCCGTAGCAACGACATCATAACTCCAAAAAGGCTTAAAAACTCTCTTTATCATAAGAAGCACCTCGAAAAAATTCTACTCAGGATTATCAGCAACCTGTTCTGGGTTTTCTTGTTGTCTTTTTGTAAAGAAAAAACGGTTCACTAAAACGGCAAGAACAATCCCGATGGCGGTGTCTATAACACGGTTGATAACATAAATCAGTGCATCATGCTTTTCGTGCTCAAAGTTGATAACGATACTTAAAAATACGATACAACAAATAACAACAGCTTCTGGCTTTTTAATAATTTTGCACACATATATTACAATTAGTATAAACATTGGAATAATGAACACATATCCTAAATTGTAGTAATAGGGGATAAACGGGAAGAACTGAATAACCACATAACCAAATATACCGCCTATGATTGTTCCCAGAAAACGCATGCTTCCTGTGAAAAATGATTTTTTATAAGTGGGCTGAAGGCAGACTACTCCCGCTATACAAGAGTAAAAAGCACTTTCTTTTTTAAAAATAAAGCCCACCAACAGGCATAAAAATACGACTACGGCTGTTTTAACAGCTCTCATTCCCAGTTTGTAATGTTCGCTCATTTAAAAAAGACTCCTAAGATTTTAAAATATTAATAGTTGAATAAAATAACAGATGGTATAAATAATAACATTTTACACCATCTGTTATTTTTCACATACAACAAATAATGCCTTGTTGGTTAGAATTGAATTTCAACGAAGACACTGTCAGGAGAGTTATCAAAGTTCAGCAATGTGGTGGAGGTGCTTTCGTCATATACGAAAGAAGATGGGACAATATGATCATTGCACTTGCAAGTAACACCAACAGGCTTAACTTTCGAGTAAATCCTGATTGCACAGGTGACAGGAGCGGGACCTGTTGCTTTAAAGGTGCAAACCGTATCATTCGCCTTGAAATCGTCAATTCTGGCTGCTGCTGCTAAAATCTCTACAGGGTTTTGTTTGTTGATTTTATTTAGATCAAGATAAAGACCTTCGGTTCCGATTTGAAGCATTGGGTCTACCACAATATCAAGGTTGTGAGAAAACAGGTTGCAATAGGTTCCCGCCAAAGGAGTGGCTTCTTTAACAACCGATTCATCCATAACTGCGGTTATCACATAGGGTCCGCGTCTTAAAACAAGGCGGGAGGTTTTGTCCCATGGGATATTTTTTAGTTCCAAGACTTTTTGTACGAAATTGCGGTAGCTGTCCGCTGACTGCTTTGACAAAGCAAAGTTTTTAGGATGCGTTTTTATGAAGCAAACGGCACCCTCTCCAACAGTGTGAATGCCTTCAGCAGGGGCTGTGTCAACACCACAGCATTCAAAAAGATGTTGTGAAGGATCTTTATAGGTCTTCTGGCACTCTGTCCACCAGCTGCGGATATTATGGAATACGTCTGAGCTATCACCAACATAAATAAGCAGACCGCCGTTTTGCACCCATTGTGCAAGCGCATTGTGAACGTCAGGATATTCCGGCTTAAAGAACTCATAGCTTAATATTAGAACCCTATAGTCATCCAGATAGGATGTAAATCTGCGGATGTTATCAAGCTGCACAGGGTGCACAGCAAGGCCTTGCTTTAAAAGCGGAAGAGAAAGCCCGTAAAATCCGTTCCAACGGTCAATTTTTGTTAAATCGCCGTCATCTTCGGCCTCAGGAGTACCATCGGGATACATACGTTGGAACATGCCCGAATCTGCAAGCAGGACGCCGATTTGGCTTACGGTTCCGTCCCAACTGCAATCTGGTTGATTCATGTCACGCAAGGTGTGCATTACGGTTAAAAGATTGGTCGCGTATTCAAGTGGTGAACGTCATAATGGAAGAGGGAAGCACAAACGGTTTTGTAATAGTTTGTTCGATAGTCTTCCCATGTATGTCTTGCATTATCCTCAATAGGGTCATGCAAAAACCACATTCTTCTTCCGGTTCCTCTTGTAAGCTCCTGCATAACGCCATATTCTAAGAACGCTGTTTCAAAAGTACGTTCTTTCAGAACCCCTTCATAAACATTCTCGGTTCTGGAGGTTCCCGTCCAAATTTGAGCAATGTAGCCGTCAATCGTTGGAAGGTCGATTAAAGAGGCTTCAGGAGAAACGATTCGCCATTGAGAATAGTTGACAAGCGAATGGGTCGGAACATAAAATCTTACACTTTTATTATAGGTTACTCGAGCATATTCTTTTAATTCGCTGCAAAGTCTGTCAAGGGTACGCTTGTATAGGTAAGATTTCAGCTTGGAAGCCCTGAATTGAGCATCCGCCGAAAGCTTAGGGTCCTGCCATGGTTCGTTATAAAAGGTCTGCCATTCGCGTTTGAAGGCGGCTGAATACCCTGCGTCTACCCAAAACTCAGGTTCTTCCAAGTGTACCGCTTCCACACCTGCATCGATTGCAACTTTTATTTTCTGAGTAAGATAGTTTGCAAATGCAACAGAGGGAACCATATAAGGAACTTGGTGGCCGTGGCTTTTTTCTTTTCCGTCATAAGTTACCTGACCTTCATCCCAGTGTTCACGGCCATCAAATTCACCGGATAGAAAGTCGACATATTTGCCCCAAGCTACACCTGTCATCAGATGAACGATATAGCCTTTTTCTTTCCATTCCCTGACCTTTTCCGGCATCTCATCATCAATGCCGTATACCATCACAAAGTCACATTGAACATCGACACTTGGGCTGTAGGCTGCATGGATCTGGACGCCGGTTCTTTCTTCACTGCGGTTATAAAACTCCATTTTACTAATTCTCCAATACTTATACTGAAAGTGAGTAATTTACATAAAAGTATTATAGTATGTATTATCTTCAAAAGCAACAGATTATAGCCAAATAATAAAGGGAATATTGCAATAAGAACTTTCTGTTTAATCCATAGGATTTATTTTTACACAAAAAAGTAACTGCTTGCCAATCTGGCAAGCAGTTGCAGTCGTTTAGAAACGTAATAGGGGTTTTATTATGGATTTGTGCAAACTCCGGTTTTATTGAATTTATAGGTTTTCTTGCCTATTTTTTTAGAAGTATTAGCAAGCATTACGCCTTTTGCATCAACATAATACCATTTGCCGCTTGACTTGATCCATTTGCTTGTTAACATTACACCGGATTTGTCAACATAATAGTACTTGCTTCCTGACTTAATCCATTTGTTTGTTGCCATTATACCTGAACCATCAACATAATAGTATTTGCTTCCGGATTTGAGCCATTTGTTTGTTGCCATTATGCCTGAACCATCAACGTAGTAATATTTGCCGCTTGACTTAATCCATTTGCTTGTTACCATTGCACCTGAACCATCAACATAATGCCATTTACCGCTTGACTTAATCCATTTGTTTGTTACCATTACGCCTGAACCATCAACATAGTACCATTTGCTGCCGTCTTTGATCCATTTGTTTGTGTAAACAGCGCCATAGTTTTCACTGTTTTGATTTGGTTCGCCATAATAGTATTTGCCGTCTACTTTGAACCAATCCGTTGCAAAGCCTTTGTCAGTGATGTAACCACGCTGTCCACCATCTGAGTACCAACCTTTAACATAAACAATACATGTTGCATATATTTCTTCATCAGAGGTGGTTGCATAGATGACTGTCATACCAGTTGCTTTAGCAGTAACCTTACCATTAGAATCAACAGTAGCAAACTCTGGAAGGATTGAAGTCCAAGTAACAGTCTGATCTTCTCCTGTAACAGTTGCTTTTAATGTTTCAGATTTAGTAACATCTAAAGCTAAGGTTATTTTGTTAAGGACAATCTTGGTCGGAGGCTGTGGAGCCTCTTTAGTAACAGTAACTGTGTAAGTTTTTGTAGTCGTTCCGTCTTCAGCGGTAACGGTTACTGTAACTGCATTTGTAAAATCTTTTCCTGAAACATCATAAATTGCTTTAGGGGAAACAGTTACCACAGGGACCAAATTGGTTAAATCAGTTGCATAAGGAACTTTGACAGCTACACTTGTTCCTGTAATTGTTCCAGCTTTTTCAGCAAG
>JARBTU010000209.1 GCA_029240015.1 Oscillospiraceae bacterium
TCGAAGGTAATGTCGCAAAAAAACCGGTCAGATAGTACAGACTTACCGGTACACCCGCTGCGATATATACAGCAATCAGCGTCAGCATAGAATTTGCCGCATTCATACGAACAATCGTCATAAAAACCGGAACCAATATCATCACCGAAGGTAAACCGGTTGAAGCGGCCAAGAAACTTCTAAGTGCAGTTCCACCTATAAAAGAATATTTACTGATAACATATGCTCCCGGCGCGCTAATCAATAGAATACCAATGCAAGCTAAAGTCGTATAGATTAGCGAATTGAAAAAATTGCGCATAATCTTATATTCGACAAAAACAACTCTATAGCCTTTGAAATTCAGACCTTCACTAAACAGATTGCCGGAAAAAATGCTGCGTGTTGTACTAAATGAAGCGATAAAAGCCCATATAAATGCGGCCAAAGCAAATAAAACCCACATGATAACTATTGTTTCGGCAATAAAAAAAGAAAGATTCCGCTTCCTTTCATTTATTCTTCTCAGTTTTTTCCCTCGTTTTTCCATTTCATACATAGAAGCTCTCCCTTTCCACTTCATCAATACTCATAATTTTCTTTGCCAAAAGCCAGCTGGAACATACCAAAAACAACAATCGCAATCAATGTAAGATATACGGCTACTGCTGCTCCCGCACCTACATTCGCCTGCTGAATCGTACTTGCTCCGATTGAATTACCAAAAACTTGCGTATAAAGTAAATTTACCGGGCTTAGCGTAGCCGGATCACTGTCGTTTATACTGAAAACCCTTGACCAAAGGAAAAAATTGACGCAGCTGAGCGCCCAAAAAATTTGTGCCATTTTATGCACATCCTTAATTAGGGGCAGTGTTATTTGTCCGAATTGCCTCATCGGACCGGCACCTTCAATCATGGCACTTTCATACAGCTCTTGCGGTATCCGTTTCATCGCCGACGACAACATAATCATGTAATACCCGACACTTCCAAAGGTATAAGCGATTGTCATAGCCCAGAACGAATACATTTGCGACGTCCATGGTATAGCTGCAAGTTGATGCAGACCGATGAAATCAAATATATTTTTTAGTAAGCCAAACCGATTGTTAAAAATATACTGTGTCCATATAGTGACAATAGCGACCGGCGTTATTATATTTGGCAGATATATAAGCGTTTTATAAAACTTTCCTCGTTTCTCTTTACCCGACAATTTGGTAATATACACGGCAAAAAGAAAAGAAAAAATGAAATTGAAAACACCGCCAACGAGCCAAATTAAAATAATGTTCTTCATTGAGCGTTGAAACAACGGGCTCAGATTAATTTGCATATAATTATTAAAACCATTGAATTGCCATTCCTTCATAGGCGAAGTAATACTACTGATCTTAAAAAAAGACATCATCAACGTGCGTGCAATAGGCCAGAGATAAAATACGAGGCAAATAACCACCACCGGTAAGATGAATATCAATATCATTCGTCGTTCTGCCTTTTTCATAGTTCCCCCATTTCTATGCGATAGGAGATGGAGAACACCCCCACCCCTATCAACAAATAAATCTCCGTTCGTGTCCTTACTTAGCAGCTTTAAAGCTTTCGGTCTGAGTCAAAACCGTTTTTATTGCTTCATCAGCCTTGACTTGACCTGCGACCAGCTTATTGATCTCCGGCTGAACTACGGCATTGATGAAATCGCTATAGAATCCATTAGCCCAAGGATTAATCTGTGTAGCTGTTTCTGCGATGATTTTTTGATCGGCAATCGCTGCAGGCCAGTCAGTATTTGCGGTTCCGGGTGCGACTCCGTCTTCCGGCAGCATGGACTGCACTTCTTTGGATGCCAGGATGCGCAGTACTTCCATGGCTGCTTCAGAAACTTTCGTGTTCTTGTTGATGTAGATAGGATTTACCCCCATGGTAACCTCCGTTCCCTTTTCAACACCGCCATCAATTGTCGGGAACGCAAAATTTCCCCATTCAAAATCTGGACCTGCGGTCTCTTTGACTTCCCCCGGGAAGTATGAGGCATTGAAGTACATAGCGGCATTGCCCAAAGCAAACTCCTGCTGACCCGCTGGATACTTGTTGGTTGCAATCTGAGGGCTGAAATATTTCTTATCTGCCATCTCCTGCATGGTGTTAAATAATTTTTCTATTGCACCGCTTTTCCATTCCTGATCGGTTTGCGAAGCTGCCAACTTTTTCATGTTGCCCAGGCCGATCAGACGGCATAACCACGCTGAGGTGAAGGTATTATTATACGCATCGTCCCATGTAATCGGTGAAATTCCCGCCGCAACAAGCTTATCACATACAGTCGTAAATTCTGCCCATGTCGTCGGAGCTTTTTCAATTCCGGCCTTCTTAAACAGGGCTTTATTATAAAACATGGACATGACATAAGGATTTAGCGGCAGACCGTATTCGCCGCCTTTCAGACCAGCTGCCTCAAAAGCCTCCTTGTTTGCCAGCAAATCACCTTTAATCAGGCTGTCACGCACCGTCACGCCCGGTTGTCCATAGGCTTCCATTTCAAACAGGGCACTCATGTCAAAAAAGGCATCGGGGGAATCCGCATAGGCTAGAAACTCAAAAATATCCACCTTTTCTCCCGCTTTGATGGCAGGTAAAAGCGTACTTTTTATATCACGCCCCATCCAGTTCACTTTAACATTGATTCCGGGCGCAGTTTGTTTCAGGATGTCCAAGCCACGCTTATATGCCTTTGCCTGTGGTTCATTTTCATTCCACATTGACCAGTAAACAACATCTCCTGTAATCTTAGATTGCTCTGCCGTACTTTCCTGTGCTGTATCCGTCGATGCCGAACTTGTCGGTGATACCGTATCGTTGCCGGAATCATCCGATTTTGTGCATGCACCAAGAATTCCTATACTCAGTACAACAGACATCAGTAATGCAATCACTTTTTGCTTTTTCATTGTAAAAATCCTCCTTTAACTCCTTTAATAAATATGTAAATTATTGGTACTCAAAGTCTTATTTAACAAGACCTCTCGTCCATTAATTTCAAAAATTATTAGTTATTTTCTTTGGAAACAATGTCTTTTTCTGAACCCTTGAAATTATTTTTTAGCGTTTCTCTTATCTATAAGCATTCATTAAAGTTCAGCACCTTATCAGTGGCTTTGCTGACGGCCTGTCTGTATTTTAACGGAGTAATGCCTACCTTTATTTTAAATGTAGAAATAAAATTATGAACATCCTTAAAGCCGCAAATTTCTGATATCTTTGCAACTGATGTATCTGAATTTTTAAGCAATGCCTTTGCCTTTGCAATGCGCACATTGATATGATATTGTGTTGGTGAAATTCCTGTTTTTTCTTTAAATATATGCCTGAACCGGTCGTAGCTGTAACCGACGCTTTCCGCAATTGCCTGAAAATTCATCCCTCTGGAGGAGTTTTGCTTAACAAGCCTCTTTACATACTCAACAATATCATACTTTACGTCAACTTTTTGAATCATTCGTTTTAATATGATAATCAACTCTTCTAAAAGAAGATTAATCCTGTCATTCAAAAATGCTGCCTTTCCCTTAAGCTCTGCTTCAATTATCGTTAAGATTTTATTAATCTCCTCAGTCAGCTCACCTTTATCTGCCAGAACCATGTTTTCAAAAATGTCGGCCGCATCCTGCATTTCAAAAATACAGAAAAACACTTCGGTTTCCTCTTCTGCCCACTCATCAT
>JARBTU010000009.1 GCA_029240015.1 Oscillospiraceae bacterium
AACATCTCTTCCCAAATCAATAATCTGATAGCCATAGTTTTCAAGAATAACTTTGACGATATTTTTTCCGATATCGTGGATGTCACCTTTTACTGTTGCTAAAACAATCTTCCCTTTGCTGATCGACGTCCTTCCTTTTGAGGCGATAAATGCTTTAATTTCCTCAAAGGCCGACTGAGCGGCTTGTGCAGACTGCAAGAGCTGCGGCAAAAAGATTTCTCCCTTTTCAAAGCGGGTTCCTACCACATCCAGTGCTGGAATGAGCAATGTGTTCACAATTTCCATTTCGTTCGTCGTCAGAAGCAATTGATTTGTAATCTGTTTCGCTTCCTCACGCAAACCTTTTGAGATGGCATGATTGATATCCACCGTTGTTTGGACTCCCTGTTGAGCAGGGCTCTTCGGCTCTGTTTTCACCGTATTGTACTTTAAAATATAATCCGTAGCATTCTCATCTTTGTTGTATAAAACGTTGTACGCATAAACCGCATCCACCATCTGTGAGATGTTCGGGTTGATGATCGGTAAAGTAAGACCATGCGACATCGCCAGCAACAAAAAAGAATGATTGATTAATTCACGATTTGGAAGCCCAAAAGAAATATTCGAAACACCCAAAACCGTTTTTAACCCTAATTGCTCGGTAACCATTTTCACTGCTTTTAATGTCTCTACGACTTCTTTTTGCTGAACTGACGCCGTCAGCGTCAAACAATCTATATACACATCCTCTTTCGGAATGCCGTAATAAACTGCTTTGTCAAGAATCTTTTTTGCAATCTGGAAACGGGTCTCCGCCTCGTTCGGAATTCCGTTTTGGTCGAGAGTCAATCCTACAATCGCTGCACCGTATTTTTTCACGATAGGAAGCAAGGTATCCAAGACTTTTTCTTCCCCGTTGACCGAATTGACAATCGCCTTTCCATTATAGACCCTCAGCGCCGCCTCTACCGCCTTAGGGTCGGATGAGTCAATCTGCAGAGGAACATCAATGACTGACTGGAGCTGTTTAACAACTTTTATCATCATGGAAACTTCGTCTATTTCAGGAAGTCCCACATTCACGTCCAGAATATGAGCACCTGCTTCCACCTGCGATACGCCTTGAGACAGGATATAGTCAATATCATTATTAATCAGTGCCTGTTTAAAGAGTTTTTTCCCCGTCGGGTTAATTCTTTCTCCGATAATCCTGACCCCGTCTATCACCACCGCCTTGGTGGGAGAGCAAACGGCAGAAACACGCTTAAAGTCGCATTTTACAGGTTGCTTTTGGGACAAAACTTTCTTGATTTCTTTAATGTATTCGGGCGTTGTTCCGCAGCAGCCACCCATGATTGTGATTCCTTCGTCGGCATACTTACTCATTGTGCCAGCGAAAGACTCCGCAGAAATATCATATTCATTGCTGTTCAAGTTCGGAAGTCCGGCGTTTGCCTTTACAATCACAGGTAAGCTTGTCCAAGTCGCCAGCTCTTTTGCAATCGGGAATATCTCCTCAGGTCCTAAGGAACAGTTAATTCCCATTGCGTCCACACCAAGCCCTTCCAAAGTGAGCGCCATAGATGCCACCGAGCACCCTGTAAATGTGCGATGGTTTTGTTCAAACGTCATGGTTACAAACACAGGGAGAGCGGTATGTTCTTTCGCCGCCAAAACCGCGGCCTTGACTTCATAAAGATCGGTCATCGTTTCGATTACAATACAATCCGCACCTGACTTTTCCCCTTGCACCATTTGCTGGCGAAAAAGCTCATATGCCTCTTCAAAACTCAAACTTCCCGCAGGCTCAAGCAGTTCCCCTAACGGACCAATATCCAACGCAACTTTACTGTTTGTTCCCTTACATGCACGCTTTGCACAACCAACCGAAGCCTCGATAATTTGCTCGACGGTATATCCTGTGCCTTCCAATTTATGTGCGTTCGCACCGAACGTGTTGGTATAAACGATGTCCGCTCCGCTTTTTATATATTCACGATGAATTTCTTCAATAATATCCGATTGGATAATAGAAAGTATCTCCGGACGTTCCCCAAGTTTAAGCCCTTTCTTCTGGAGCATGGTACCCATCGCTCCGTCCAAAATAATAAAACCGCTTTTTAACATCTGCCTAATTCTCACAGGACCGACCCTCTTTTCTGTACATGCATTTATCTTTAAAATTGCAGGTTTCACAATCTCTTTTGGTGTTTTTAATCATTGTTTTAGAAATCCCAATAACCGCAGTCACCGACTTTCTCGGCGTCAAAATGTTATTTTTAGTAGCAGTGAGTCCGATTTTTCGGTGAGTATCCAAAAGAGCCACAAAGTCTTTTTGCTGCTCAATAGGCATATCTCCATATCCCGGGCTGTACCTTGAGGTAATAAAACCGCCGCTCGCTTTAACTTCGGCTTCAATGTCTTCCTGTACCTTGTCGCAAACCTGCTCGATAGCTGTACTCGCACAGCAATCCAAAATAATGGTTTTGGTCATATCGGACACTTGTGCCATGCGAATTTCCCGCTCGATTTTGGTTCCCAGTGTCGCCGCCATCAATACGCACCGCTCACAGTCCTCAAGATGCTTTTTGATATCTTTTCCTTTTAGCGAAGACGACGTTCCACTCAGCTCCAGAGCCTTATTTTTAGCTATCTCAAAAAATCTATACACAAATCGAGGTTCTGAAAGCTCAATTACTTTTTGAATGCACTCATCAATTAGAACGTCTAGATTCTTTTCGTACTCTCCGCCTTTATATCCCAAATAGCGCAGAATCTCATTTTTTTCAAGCGCCCCGATTTTCATTAAAAATTCTCCTCAACCAAACAGAAAAGTTTATTTATTTGCAAATTTAAGGATAGAAGAAATGCTGGATGATATTTTTTTCGCAAGATATGGATTATTCATTGTATATAGATGAACCCCTTGAACAGAATTAGAAAACAAATCCACAATTTGTTCTGTCGCATAGGCAATTCCCGCATCTCGAAGTGCTTCTTCATCAAACTCATACTTGTTAATCATTTTGACAAACTTTTTCGGCAAACTTGCTCCGCAAAGGGAAATGATGCGCAAAATCTGACGTTTGTTTACAACGGGCATAATCCCCGCAGAAATAGGAACTGTGATCCCCGCATCCCGTGCACTGTCCACAAAATGATAAAAATCATTGTTATCAAAAAACAGCTGTGAAACCAAGCCTGTTACACCCGCATCCACTTTTGTTTTTAAGTTTTTGACATCTTGATCAAGGTTGTCCGATTCAGGATGCCCTTCCGGATAACATGCACCCATAATATTAAAGTCGCCTTTTTCCCGAATCACCTGCACCAAATCACTTGCATATAGAAAGTCATGTTTGGGCTCTATATCCGGATTCTTGTCTCCTCGCAAAGCCATGATGTTTTCTATGCCCGCATCTTTTAACCGATCAAGCATAATCAAAACTTCCTGTCTGGAAGAATTCACACAGGTAAGATGTGCAACGGGTTCAATATGATATCTGTCTTTAATAATCGAAGCAATTTCACAAGTGGAGTTATCCGCCAAATTGCCGCCTGCACCATATGTAACACTGATAAAATCGGGAGAAAGTCCTTTTAATTCTTCGAGCGTGTCATATATAGTCTCGATGGAACCGTTTTTCTTTGGAGGAAAAACTTCAAAGGAGAAGACTGCTTTTTTATGGTCATATAATTGATTGAGCTTCATATCATGATTCCTTTATAAAAATTAAATATATATACCTTTAATAGTATCTATAAATAGCAAGCTTGTCAACCTACTTCTAAGCCAATAACAAGGGTGTTATGCGTCTTATAACTGTATACTCGTACCAAAAAATGACGAAAAGTTTAAATCTTCTTAAAAAGTATTGACACAAATAAAATTCCTTGATATAATTCAATCCATATAATTCATATAACCATTATAGGCATTAAATGAATTGGACGAATTGGAGTTGGTCATTATGAGATTAAACCTTCAAATTAATAAAAGTAAAAAAGCAGAAAACCGAATGTGTCGGTTTCGATGTTGTCACTAAATTTTATGACCCGTTTACTAAATATTAAGAAAAGAGGAAATTCCAATGAGTTACAGAGAAAACAGAAAATTAAAATTTGAAACCCTTCAGCTTCACGTAGGTCAGGAAAAACCCGATTCCGCAACCGATGCAAGAGCTGTTCCGATTTACCAAACCTCTTCTTATGTTTTTGCAGACTCTGCACAGGCTGCAGGACGCTTTGGTCTATCAGAAGGGGGAAATATATACACCCGATTAATGAACCCAACCTCCGACGTTTTTGAACAAAGAATTGCCGCACTTGAAGGCGGAGTCGCTGCTTTGGCGACCTCATCCGGCGCTGCTGCTATTACATATTCGGTTCAAAACATCGCTCATGCAGGTGACCATATCGTATCTGCGAAAACGATTTATGGCGGAACATACAACTTGTTTGCACATACTTTTAAGGATTTTGGAATATCCACCACTTTTGTGGATGCGGACGAAGAAGGCTCTTTTGAAAAAGCCATCCAGCCAAACACCAAAGCTATTTTCATCGAAAGCCTCGGAAATCCGAATTCCAGTATCATAGATATTGAAAAAATAGCTGATATTGCACATAAAAACGGAATCCCTTTGATAGTGGACAATACATTTGCAACTCCTTATCTTCTCCGTCCGATTGAATACGGCGCAGATATCGTGGTTCATTCCGCCACAAAATTTATCGGTGGTCACGGAACATCTATCGGCGGCGTGGTTATTGACTCGGGAAAATTTGACTGGGCAGCATCGGGCAAATTCCCTTATCTCACCGAGCCAGACCCAAGCTACCATGGTGTTCGCTTTACCGAAGCTGTTGGTGCTCTAGCATATATTATCAAGCTTCGTGTTACTCTTATGAGAGACACTGGCTCTACTATCAGCCCATTCAATTCCTTCTTATTTTTACAAGGATTAGAAACACTTTCTCTTCGAGTGGAAAGACATGTTGAAAACACTTTGAAGGTTATTGAATTCCTGAAAAATCATCCTAAGGTTGAAAGAGTGAACCACCCATCTCTCCCTGACAGCGGATACAAAGAACTTTATGACAAATACTTCCCAAACGGTGCCGGCTCTATCTTCACTTTTGAAATCAAGGGCGGAGCGGAAGAAGCAAAGGCATTTATTGACCGTCTTGAAATATTCTCGCTTTTGGCGAATGTTGCAGACGTTAAATCCCTTGTTATCCATCCGGCAAGCACAACGCATTCTCAAATGAACGAGCAAGAACTTTTGGCTTCAGGCATCAAGCCGAATACTGTTCGTCTTTCGATCGGGACCGAGCATATTGATGACTTGATTTATGACTTAGAACAAGCTTTTTAAGAAAAAATATTGAATGAAAAGCACCGACTTTTAAAGTCGGTGCTTTTTTGCTTCTTCTATCAAACTGCCATATTCATTTTTAGTCTTTTCTTCCATGACCGCATGGAGCAAATGCTCCAACATTTCCCCTATCTGCTTTCCGCTCAACCCAATTTCGATTAGATCGTTGCCGTTGATTGCGAGATCTTTTAGCGAAAAGCATTCTTGTTCTACAATGATTTCATCCAAAATCTTTGAAATTTCATTGAGCTCATCCAGCCTTTCATGAAAAACGGGATTATGCGCAAATGTATCGGCTTTTTTTATAAGCAAAATCTCACGAAAAACAGGCTCTGTAAGCCTGTTGAGCCATTTTTTAATGATTTTTTTATCGGATTTTATAGGAGTATCGTGATACTTTATCAGCGTGCATACTCTATCAATTGTAAAACGATCTAACTTCAAATAGGTAAGGATTTTTTCTGCTGTCTGCTCACTTAACTTAGAATGTCCATAAAAATGCCCTGTTCCCTTTTCATCCTGTGTGTAACAAAGGGGCTTTCCCACATCATGCAGCAATGCCGCCAACCTTAAATATGGTGGAAAAGGAGGCGTATCCTCCACGGCTACCAAGCTATGTTCTAATACATCATAAATATGATAAGGATTATTCTGATTAAACCCCTTCATCGGCAAAAGATCGGGAACTACTTCTCCTAGGATTTCAATATAGTCTGTCATGACCTGCTTTTGATTCTTTCCGCAAATTAATTTTAAATACTCAACTGTAACCCGCTCTTTTGAAATATTATTTAACCGATTTTTATTTCGGAACATTGCACAGGAAGTCTCTGTTTCAATTTCAAATCCCAATACACTTGCAAAACGAATGCCCCGCAGTATTCTTAGCGCATCTTCTTCAAAGCGTTTGTCAGCATTACCAACACAACGAATTTTTTTGTTTTTTATATCTTCTATTCCACCAAAGAAATCGATGAAACCTGAATTCTCGTCGTACGCAATGGCATTGATGGTGAAATCCCGCCTCGCCAAATCTTCTTTCAAGCTGGAAGTAAATTGGACGCTTTCAGGATGGCGGTTGTCAAGATATTCTCCATCTGTTCGATATGTCGTGATTTCGAGCGGAATATTGTCTATCATTACGGTCACCGTTCCGTGCTTCAATCCCGTTTCGATGACTCTATGGGACTTGAATATTTGAGAGACCTGATTTGGCAAAGCGTTGGTGGTAATGTCTACGTCCTTTGGTGAAAGCTGTAGTATCATATCACGAACGCAGCCGCCAACAATATATGCCTCAAATCCATTTTCATGAAGCATCTTCAAAGCCGTTTTTACCTGTACTGAAAGTTCTCCAATCATTGTCTCTCCCCCTGTCCGTCTAAACCCTATTGTTTATTGTCAGTATAGTGAACCTGTCCGTGCTTGTCAACATAAAGCCGTAGATATCTGTAATATCTACGGCTTTATTCAAATCTTTCATGAGCCAATTAATTCAGCTATCAATTGTTCAAGTGAATGAATCGGAGCAGAGCACGCGTGATTCTGACAAACATAGTAAGTTGTTTTTCCATCTTTCTGCTCGTAATCCTTCGCGAATTCTGCGATATTAAGGAGTTCGTCACAATCACTTGCATTTTTTGCGAGGACTGTCACATTGGGCAAAAAGTAGTTTCCGAGTGTTTCCTGCAATGCGTATATGTCTTCTTTGTTCTCTGTTACGCAAACTACCTCCGTGGAAGGATAGACCTCATTCATTCCCGCTATCAGCGCCATACAATATCCCGCGGGATATTGCTCAAGCGAAGCCGCTAAAAAGGATAGTTGCCGATGAGATATTTCCTCCAGACTTTCCTTCCCAGTCATTTTTGCAAGTTTGGAAATCACATATCCCGCCACAGAATTCCCTGAAGGGATTGCTCCGTCATAAGTTTCTTTCGGTCTTGAAATCAATTGTTCACTGTCTGAACCATAGAGCATAAATCCGCCATTTTCATCATCCCAGAATTTTTCGATCATTTTATTGCACAGGTCGCAGGCTTTTTTTAGGAAAAGAACATCAAAAGTGGTCTCATACATCGAAATCAATGCCCAAAGCATAAACGCATAATCATCAAGGTAACCGGTTCCGCTTGTTTCGCCGTCTCGATAGCGGACACATAAATCTCCATTGGAGTCGGTAAGTTTTTTATCAATAAACTCTATACCACACTTTGCAACTTCCAGATATCGTTTGTCATTTAATACTTGGTATGCTTTTGCAAATGCTGTAATCATCAACGCATTCCATGAGGTCAATATCTTATCATCCTTATGAAGCTTTGTTCTTGTCAGCCTATAATCATACACTTTTTTACAGAGCAGTTGGAGCCGTTCTACATCCTTGTCTGTCCTGCGATTCTCAATCAAATTAGGGATATTCTTCTCTTCAAAGTTCCCCGACTTGGTTATATCAAAATAGCTGTTGAAAAATTCTCCGTCTTGTTTTCCTAAAATATTGGTTACTTCATCAGGTGTAAAGACATAATACTTTCCTTCTACTCCCTCACTGTCCGCATCCTGCGCACAATAAAATCCGCCCTCGTCACTTGTCATCTCATTCATGATGTAACTAAGCGTCTTTTGGGCAACATCTTTATACAGCTCTTTTTTCGTAATCTGATACGCTTCCAGATACGCAATAGTCAACAATGCGTTGTCATATAACATCTTCTCAAAATGAGGGACGAGCCACTTCCGGTCCGTAGAATATCGTGAAAATCCACCCCCGATATGGTCAAATATCCCACCACGGTACATTTGCTCTAACGTTTTCTCCACGGGTTTTAAGACTTGCCCATCCTTTTCCAACGCGCTGTATCTCATTAGAAACATCAAATTATGTGGTGTGGGGAACTTAGGAGCAGAGCCAAATCCACCATAAGCCGAGTCAAAATTATCGGATAATATATTTTTTGCTCTCACTGCAAGCTGTTTTGAAAACTCTTTCCCGTTGCTTCTGCCTGATTTTTGCAAGGCAGCCACGATGTCTTCTCCTGTTTTTAAAAGCAAATTTCTGTCCTGTCTCCATTTTTGAGTAACTGTTTGTAAAATATCCATCAATCCATAAAGATTGTAACGTGAATGTTTAGGGAAATAGGTTCCCGCAAAAAACGGT
Organism: Oscillospiraceae bacterium; assembly: GCA_029240015.1. Classification (GTDB taxonomy): domain Bacteria; phylum Bacillota; class Clostridia; order Oscillospirales; family Ruminococcaceae; genus JARBTU01. Next base: position 8,518 of record JARBTU010000009.1, read on the forward strand.
TTTTGATCCGGCGTCATCAAAATGGTCATAGGCCATCCACCGGAACCCGTCAGCGCCTGACACACATTCATGTACACCGAATCCACATCCGGTCGCTCCTCTTTATCCACCTTGATGGCAATAAAGTTACGGTTTAACTCCTCCGCCACTTCTTCATCCTCAAACGACTCATGCTCCATCACATGGCACCAATGGCATGTACTGTAACCGATGCTTAAGAACACGGGCTTATCTTCTGTTTTTGCTCTTTCAAAAGCCTCACTGCCCCATGGATACCAATCCACAGGATTATGGGCATGCTGTATTAAATAAGGTGATTTTTCATTTATCAGTCTATTAGAGCCGTTCTTATCCGCAGGCATTTTACTACCTTCCTTTTTTATTTTTTATATTTGATAAATATTTATTTAGTATACCCTATAAATAAAAAGGATACTAATAAAACCTTACAATACTATTTGTAAACTATATTATATTTGCTATTCCATTTTGCATGTGCCAAACTGTCGTTTTCATTATACATTTAAATCCTCCTACTGTAGTTTTTTTGATTCTACAATAGGAGGATTTAAACAATTTTATTAGTGAATTTATTTTAAATCTGATCTTTTATGGATTTGTACAAACACCGCTTTTATTAAACTTATAAACCTTCTTGCCTATTTTTCTTGAAGCATTCTCAACCATTCTACCGTTTGATTCAAAATAATACCACTTACCGGATAGTTTTTTCCAGCCTGTTTGCATAACCCCAGAACTGTCCATGTAATACCATTTTTCACTCACTTTAGTCCAACCGATTGCCATAACTCCGGAAGAATTTAAGTAATACCATTTGTTGCTTAATTTTTTCCATCCAGTTTGCAAAATCCCAGAACTGTTCATATAATACCATTTACTATTGACTTTGACCCAGCCAGTTGCCATCACACCGGAAGAGTTAAAATAATACCACTTACCATTGGTCTTAATCCATGTGTTTGTTTTGTTTGGTTCTGCTTTTTTATTTCTTGTAATAACGATGACAGTTGAGTTATCGAGAGTACCTGCTGAATTAAACGTTTTTATGGTAACCTTATTGTCACCTACAGCAAGAGGAATATCGTTTGTAAACAAACCGCTGGTTACCGTTTTATCATTTATCGTTACAGTTCCAATTCCACTGCAAGAGGGTCTTATTCGTATTTTATCTGTTTGATAAGATACAGAAGCTGTGTACGACTTTAGATTGGGCGAAAAAGCAGGAGACAAAACGCCGGATGAAAGTGCCAGTCCCGATAGTTTAATATTTTGAGTATAAGAGACATCCTGAAACACGCCGGTGACATCGCATACATTGAGACCAAACCGACCGGATAAGGATTCACTGTCAGTTGTTTCAACAGCCAGTTTGTCTCCAATATAAAACTTTAATCTGTTGCCGACAGCTTCTACGCGCAGCTTATAGGTGTGGTCGGGTCGGACATCAAAAGTAAACACATTCCCCAATGTCACATCTTTAGCCTGTCCGGTGACAGGATTTCTGTGAAATTTCAAAATTCTGGCTTTCCGACTCTGTTCACAGATGTCAGCGGTATAATAGATAGATAAATCATCTGACGCTCTGAAAATCAGCGCACCGCCTATATTTCCGCTTTTATAAGTGAACGTCCCTTGATACACAAAGTCACCTGCTTTGTTTTTGGCAAATACCGGTGCGTTTCCACTGCCAATTCCTTCGTAGCCTTCTGTCGTAGTTTGCCAACTGCCACCCAGCACCGACCATCCATCTAAATTAGTGCGAAACGCCTTTTCTATAACAGCAATATTTAAAGTATCAGTTATATTCCCTGATTTAGATGAAGCCGTAATGCTACAATTTCCGGCTTTCAATGCCTTGATAACCAACACATCTTTACTTTCGCTTACGATTTTTAGAGCTTCTGGGTTAGACACTTTCCACGTTACATCACTATTTGAGGCATTTAATGCGGTAGGCACTGCCCATACTGTAAACTGCTCTCCTATTTCATAGGCATTCTTCCCGCTCGTTACCGTAATATTAGTCGGCTCATTCGTAGGTTTATCCTCACGATAGATGGATTCCAGTTCAAATACCCGCATATCGTCAACGGTTACCGTGCCGCCTTGGGAATAAAACTCCATACCAACACTGGTTGGCTCTGGGAAAATCAATGCAGTAAATGGATAAGCTCCGTTCTGTGCAAATAGTTCCAGAGAAGACCAGTCCACAAACATTTGGATTTGAATTTTCCCGTTAATCGGCTCCACACGAGCAGAATAGGCGCCACGAAATCGATCAATCGGTGCTGTCCCCGACTTTGAGCGGTCAAGTGTCAAGTTTTTGGTTGCGGTGTTATATTTGACTGTTGTATATTGATTATTTCCAACGCGTAATTTGAATCCAAATTCCGACGCTGTTCCGATGTCAATTGTCGCACGGATTTCACATTTATCCAACTGCAAATCCTTGAGCGGATTTATACTTTCGGGAGAAACAGACAATTCATTGTATACATGCTCTTTCGTATGAAGGGAGTCCAGTTCCTTTACGGGGTTCTGTGTCAATTGAACTTTTCCGTTTATTGTTTTGAGCTCCATTTCATAAGGCAAAGTCATTGCTCCGTTCCATGGGTCGGTCACGTTTCCGGTTTCCATGCAATATCCTACGTCAACCATCCAATCAACCTTGATTCTTCTTCCCGGTACATCAGAAAAGGTTTGGGCTGCGTAAACATCCGGTCCGAAGTTGAAGTCGAAGCGTTCATTTGTATCCGGCACAAACTTCCAGACACCACTAACTTTTTTAAAATCACCGATCATATACCAGACGCCGCCCCCGCTAAGCACCCATTTTTGTTTTTGTGCATTACCGTCGACCGGCAATTGATAAAAGTCGGCACATTCAGTTCCTATTTCCGGCTGCATTCCTTCCGGTTTCCAATTGATTAAATCGTCAGAAGAATAAAACCGTACAGGTCCTCCGGCAACGATCATCATCCATCGACTACTTTCCTCATGCCAGAAAACTTTCGGGTCGCGGAAAGCACCATCCTTCAGCGGGTCATCCGAGTTATCAATCACCGGTGCACCGTTATTGTATTTGATCCATGTGACGCCTTTATCCTTGCTGTATGCCATGCATTGGCGCTGATATACATTCCCTCCTTGGGTGGAAGTATAATAAGCAACCAGCCCTGTTTTATTCGGTGTATCGTCAAACAGCCCTGTAGAGTTATTGAAATCCACTACAGCTGATCCCGACCATATCGAACCATATTGATCGGGTGATAACGCAATTGGCTGTTCCTTCCAATGCACCAAGTCTGTACTTACTACATGAGCCCAGTGTTTTTCATCGGTAGGGAATTTTCCGTGGGGATAATATTGGTAGAATAAATGATATTCTCCCTCATAATAAACCATGCCATTGGGATCGTTTAGCCAGTTTGACTCAGGGGTAACATGATACTGTGGTCGGTATTTCTCCGTGTAATATGTTTCCGGATTGGATTTTCGTTTGACGGCAAGCATAGTGGTTATTCCACTTGCACTGTCCTGCTCGGTTTGGAACATAATCTTATTTTCTCCTTCTGTCAGAGGCACCTTAACTGCACCACCATTTACCTCTGTTTCATTCAAAGTAATAGTGCCTTTATTTCCGGTTGCGCTGACCTTAATATTGATGTTGCCCAGCGCTGTGGGAGAAACGGAAATCTCTTCTGTTCCAAAAGGAACGGTTGCAGAATAGGTAAGTTGATCTTTGTTAAATGTTGGGCTAAGTTCCGTGTTCTGGATGGTCAATCCGGTCAGCCTGGCTGTGTTATTGTTTACTTCTTGATATAAGACATCTTGAAACACTGAGGTAGAATTACAGATCAGCAACCCAAGCTTGCCGGATGAAAACTGAGAATCTTTGCAGCTAACTGCCAGTATTCCGTTTACAAAATATTTCATTTGATCGCCCACTACTTCTAGGCGGAGGGTATAATCGTGCTTATTGGGATCAGGAAGCATGTAGGTTCCCAGCGTAAAAGCACCTTGATCGGTAAATTTAAAAATTCTTGCATTTTTCTGTCCTAAATCCACATTGGCAACATAACTGTTGGAGCCGTTATCGTTGGATCGAAACAAAAGGGATGCGGCATCTCCCGTAACGTTAATTTTTGCCTCGTAAATAAAATTTGGGACTGCGTTATCAGATATGGCAAAACAATCATTGACTCCTTGACCCATCAGCCCATTTTGAGTTGCAATCCATGTGCCATTTAACCCGTGAAGGTTATCAAGGTTGGTATTAAACCCGATACCCTCAACCTGGGCAAATTTTGCTTTAGTGGTATTGGCGGCGAATACAGTTGTTCCGTTTAAAATAACCACATTGGTTAACATCAATGCCCCCGCCGATATCAGTGCGGTCATTTTTTTCAGTCGTGTGAGAAATCTGTTCTTACTATACATGTTAGCCCTCCTGTTTTTAGTGTGCTGTTGAATGTCTGGGTTTCCAGTTCTCTCTGTTGAATTGATGTGCTTAAAGTGCTATCCACCAAACATTCACATCATAAATCAACAAAAGCTATAATTTAATTAACCAAGTTAATTAAATTATAGCAGATAAAATTAATTGCACCAATTGACAAAATTGCCAGAAATAATATAATACTTCTGTGCATAGTGATATAGTGCTCAATATTCAACGGTTATAATGTATAAATTAGAAACAGCCGTCGATGATTCAAACCATCGACGGCTGTTTTGGCATACATGTTATGCGAAACAAATGCATTAATGAGTAGACATTGAATACAGAGCAGCGCCATAAGCTGCTTCTTCAGTAAAGTCGGTAACTTTTAGCGGGAGAGAATAAACCGTGCTTAATGCTTGCTGGAAATACTTATTTTTCCTCACCGTATTGCCCGATGCCATTATGGCGGTGAACTTCTTTTGTTTGCAAAACTCTTTGTATGGTGGATACAGTTCTTGTGCTATGCCAATCATAAACCCGTGGATCATCTGCTGCGGTGTTAAATTTGTTAAATCAATGTTGCTGATTTCTCCTCGTTTGTCCGGCTGTTTTCTTGTTCCGCAAAACAGGGTTTGCACCTCTAGGGGATTATCTATCATTGCTTCTTCCATAAGTTTCCCCATATCTTCATAAACGGAAGATCTCTCAATTCCAACCATTTCAAGTGTTAAGCGAAAAAACCGTTCCAAAGCCGCATAAGCTCGTCCGCCACATAACGAGGATGCAACAAGTAAATAAGTGTTTTCCATAAACGGTCTGGTTTCAAACAGATCACTGGAAACAAAATATTTGGAATGACAAGATATTTGCCCTCCGGTTCCAATATTGACCAAAACATCTCGTTCAATGTCGTCTACGGCTCCCAAAAAGCTTGCTTGATTATCACCAATGGCAAGGCTGACCATTATGCCGCTCTCCGTTTTACCCAAAACGTGGTAGCCTTTCTTAATTCGTGGGAAATATGTCTCATCAATCCCCAGCAAGTTTATTGCTTTTTTATCAAAATAATTTTGTTGTATATCGTAAAGCCCCAAACTGGCCGCATTGGAAACGTGCATAATCGGTTGAGTGACATTTGCCAGACGCATAGCAACATAATCGCCTATTGTACAGAAGCAAGCAGCATTATTTGGGATTTGATTTTTATTTTGGCAATAAAAATGCGTTGCACAGCCAAAGCCGCTTGCCACAATATAGCCTGTTTGCTTCTCAATATAATCACAGTATGTGAGGTCATATTGGTACAAGCTGTTCCCAAGGCTATTTTGCCATGTATATAAAGGGCTGACTGGATTTCCATCCTTGTTGAGATACAAAATGCCATGCATCTGACCTGTAACACCTATGCGTGTTACATCATATTTTTTAGTTAAATTTTCAATCACCGAACAAACATAATCCAGAATGATGTTAGGATCCTGTAAATGCTGGCACCCTTGTTTTACAGAAAGGTTGCTGTCATTAGGAATAGTTAGGGATTGAAGCACCATATTCGTTTGATTTTCTACCACTACAGCAGAAATGGTTGTAGTGCCGATGTCAATGCCGATTGTAATCATATTTAATCTCCCATTTCCGGGACATCAATAAATTCAAAGGTTCCATCCGATTGTTGCTTAGCTTCATAAAAATGAACTGTGCCTCCGAAATTCACACCTTTATCAATATAAAAGCCCGCAAAAATAATACGCCCATCTTTCCAAAAGGCTCTCTTGGGTACTCGATACGATTCATTAACAATAACATTGTTTTCTGGTTTAGTCCATGGTCCAAAAGATTTTTTTGATATAAAATAATGTGCCACGCCAAAATTGCTGTATATCAAATAATAAAACCCGTTTTTTTCAAAGTAATCGCTGCATTCCGGCTGATCTTCTATATTTAAAACTACGATCGGATCTGCCTGTTCCCAGTTTAATAAATCTTGAGAAATAACCTGTGCTAAACAACCCTTGTTTCCGCTCTCTGTGGCAATTGAAGTGGTAATTAACATATGATACAGATTCTCTTCGTCCTTAAACACCTTAGGGTCACGTGCGGATGCGGAGTGATAAGGGGCGGATAACATAAACTTTTCGTTGATTTTCGTGAAATTTATGCCATCCTTCGATGTAGCCCATGTCAATTGCGCAGGTGAACCGTCACACATTCTTACAGCATAAAAAGCGTAAAATATCCCGTCGTGAACCACAATGGATCCGGTGCAGATAGACCCTTCTTCCTGACGGTCAATATTTATAGCCAAAGGGTGTTCGTTCCAATGAGCCAAATCATTTGAGGATATATGTCCCCATTGATGCGCGCCCAAACCCCATTTGCTTTCATGTCCGCGTCTATCAAACAAATAATAAAGATGGAATATCCCATCATGATACAAAGGCATACAATCCCCAACATGCGTGTTGTAACCTTCAGGCTTCCAATCTTGTGCATTCATGAAGGTATTCACTACATCTGCGGCTTTA
>JARBTU010000010.1 GCA_029240015.1 Oscillospiraceae bacterium
TATTCGAGCGGTTCCACTCCATGCCGATTGCTCGATCAACCGTTCTGTGGGGGCACGTTCTGACCTCGCTGGCATCCAACGCTATTTCAGTTGTCGTCATCATTCTCGTAGCGCTGATTATGGGCTTTCGCCCGTCGGCAGGCATATTATCATGGCTTGCCGTAATTGGCATACTCGCATTATTTACACTGGCCTTAACTTGGATCGCGGTGATTGCCGGGCTGTCCGCCAAATCTGTTGACGGCGCAAGTGCATTTTCCTATCCGATTATCTTCCTGCCATTTATCAGCTCAGCGTTCGTGCCGACCGAGTCAATGCCGTCTGGCGTTCGCGCCTTTGCTGAAAACCAGCCGGTGACCTCGATCGTAGAAGCTATGCGTGCGCTACTGTCAGGTCAGCCGGTAGGCAATGAAATATGGGTCGCTCTTGCATGGTGTCTGGGAATTATGGTAGTTGCATATATCTTTGCAATGAAGGTATATAAGAAACGGGTGTGAAAAACTACACTCTTTAAAAGCGTGGCTTTTAAGTTCCTTAACATTCTAAAGATTAACCCACAAATATATGTCAGTTATATTAAAAAAATTGAATTAAAATACTTCGTACCTTGCCCTATCATAAGGCAAGGTACAAGTATTTATCAGACTGCTTATAGAAAACAAATTGCCCGTGAAGTCTTCTGCCCAGGAGTTCTTGTTTTGTTCCAAATCAAAAGAATAGATTAAAATACTCCAATCTCATTCAAAATATAATCCCGCCTATTATAAAAATAGGCGGGATATTCCTTGTAAATATAAAAAATTTTTCGATTAACTATATTCACAGTCCTTGTAAGCTGTTCTAGTTGCAAGACTGCACACTAACTTCCAAAGGGTAATGTCATTAAATCGACTATCCATTTCCATATGTTTGGGAATACGTCATTAATTGCCTGTCTAACTTCGCCGGCTCTGATAAATTCAAATTTATAGCTTGAAGAATTGTCAATAATGGTTTTAGTCCCCCGAACAATCCTCCCTATTGCCAAATGCCCGGTCGCATAGTCACCAACGGCAATATAAGAAGCGATGGAACAGGCCCCTATAGAGAACATCCCAATGGATAATGCCCCTAAAGCAAATATGCCTATTGCAACAGCGCCTACTGCAAACGTACCAACAGCAATTGATCCTATTCCTAACAAAAGTCCTAAAGCAAATACACCAAGACTAAGCAGTCCAACGCTGATAACGCCAAGAGAAATCAATCCTTTTGACAAAATCCCTATGGATATAATACCCGTAGCATTGTTGCCAACAGCAATAATACCTTTGGCTTTTTTAAATCCTCTGCCAATATGAACATGAATGAGCGGTAATCCCAATAAAGTTCTTTTACTCTTATATTCATAAAAAGTTCCTCTGCCAAGCCAAAACGGTTCGCTAATGACGTTATTTTTGTCATTTTGCAATTCGTTTTCTTTTAATAAACTGTCTATTGTCACACCGAACAATTCACTAAGCGAAATCAGTTTATCCATTTCAGGATATGATTGACCACTTTCCCACTTGCTGACTGCCTGCCTTGAAACATCAAGAAGTTCCGCTAAATTTTCCTGTGACATTCCTTTTTCTTTTCGCAGTTTCTGCAGTTTTTGATTAAATTCCATTCACACCTATCCTTAAATTATATTTAGAGAAAGCTCTGATATAATTGTATCAAAGGCAGTATATATCACTACCAACCTGCACTTGCGTTTTGTCAACCAGCGGTTGCAAATGCATTTGTGCAACCGCTGCCACTCAATTTTAGTACTAACTATAAAATTGGTTCTCAATTCAAATTAGTATTTGCACGCTTCAGGATCATATTATTCCTTTGTTTTTTCAATGTAATTGCTGTATAAAACCGCCCATAAATGATAAGGCAGTGTACATTCATTGTTTCTTGTAACCATTATATCTTTGTTAGATGTGGATAATGGAAAGAATTCCGTATTTATGAAAACAATTTAAAGCGAGCTTTAAATAATTCTTATAATTTATTGATAATAGAAGCATTATAGGCTGCACCGAATCCGTTGTCGATATTAACTACGCTAACTCCGCTTGCACAGCTATTAAGCATTGACAATAATGCAGAAAGTCCGCCAAAGTTTGCCCCGTATCCGATACTTGTAGGAACAGCTATAACAGGTTTATCAACTAAACCTCCAATTATGCTTGCGAGTGCCCCTTCCATACCCGCAATTACAATAACAACCTTTGCTCCTCTGATGACATCAAGTTTTGAAAAGAGCCTGTGAATTCCTGCAACACCCACGTCAATAACTCTTTCAACTCTATTTCCGAGAATACTGGCTGTTTCTACCGCTTCTTCTACCACTGGTAAGTCAGATGTTCCTGCAGATACGATTGCAATATAACTGTCAGTCAAGTCTTCTTCTCTTCTTTTAATCGTAATGGTTCTTCCGAGCATGTTGTATTTGGCGTCTTCACATATTTCCTTTACGGCTTCATACATTTCCTGATTTGCTCTGGTCGCCAGAATGTTATTTTCCTTTGTTAACATATATTGAATAATCTTTTTTACTTGCTCGATGGTTTTTCCTTCGCAATAAATCACTTCAGGATATCCGGTCCTAATTTCTCTATGGGTATCTATATTTGCAATACCCAAATTTTTACATGGCAGGTCTTCTATTAATTCCAAAGCTTCCTCAATATTTATTTCATTACTTTTTACGCATTCCAACAATTTTCTTGCGTCGGCTTTATTCATGCTTTTCCTCCCAAAATAATCTTATTATCCGATTTAACTCTTTAAGATTGTTTCATTCATACTTCCTGTACGATACCCCTTCATGTCAAGCGATACATAAGTAAAACCAATTTTTTTAAATTCTTCATATATACTGCTCATTAGTTCTTCATTAAAAAACCTACTAAGCTCTTGATTCCCCACTTCAATCCTTGCCAAATCTCCGTGGTGGCGTACTCTTACCTGTCTAAAGCCTAGGTCTAATAAAAACTGTTCTGCTTTGTCTACCATTCCCAATTTTTCTTTGGTAATCTTGTGTCCATACGGAAATCTTGAAGCTAAGCATGCAAACGCCTGTTTGTCCCATGTTGGAAGTCCCATCTCTTGTGACAACATTCTAATATCGTCTTTGGTCAACTCTGCCGCTTTTAAAGGACTAACAACTTCAAGTTCCTTTACCGCCTGCATTCCCGGTCTGTAATCTCCAAGATCATCAATATTTGAACCATCAGCAACATACCGTATGCCATTTTGTATTGCTACTTCCTTTACCTTTTCAAAGAGCTCATGCTTACAAAAATAACAACGGTTAACCGGATTTTCCGAAAAACCTTCTATATCTAATTCTTCTGAGATGATGACAATATGCTTTACGCCTAAACTCTTGGCGAACGCTACCGCCTCTTTATATTCTCTTTCAGGATAGGTAGAAGATCTTGCAGTAACGGCAATTACTTTATCTCCTAATGTATCCGCTGCAGTTTTTAGAAGGAACGTGCTGTCTACTCCTCCCGAAAATGCTACTGCCAAACTCCCCATACTATTCAAGTCTTGCTTTAGCTTATTTAATTTATCATATGCATTCATCTTATTCATCCTTTAATTTATACTTTCTTGATTTTTCAAAATTGTTAAGTCTACTTCTTTATAAACATCTGCGATAGAAATATTATTTTCTTGTGCAATTTTTTTGGAATCCTCATACTCTGCTTTGTATTTTACCAACTTGCCTTCATAATAGGAATTTTTAATCGACACTTCACCATACTTTGTTTTTAATGATAAAAACTCTCTGTGAAGCATCATTTTTTCGACTTTTGATTTTCTGATTCCAATAGAGGTGGTGTCTTTAAAAATAACATCTAAAACCTTTTTTTCATTTTTCTTGTCCACCAGTATACTTAACTTAATTGCCGGTCTTCCTTTTTTCATTATAATAGGCGTCTTGTATACATCCAAGGCTCCAACTTCAAAAAGCTTTTCTTCTATAAAACTGTAAAGCTCCGGATTCATATCATCTATATTGGTTTCGAGAACAAGCTGCTCATCCATTTCTTCAGGCGTTTTAAAATCTCCTATGCATACTCTTAAAACGTTTGGAATATCTAAATCTCTGTTTCCTAGACCATACCCGATTCTCTCAATATTAAAATCTATATTGTCTGTAAATTCATCTACATTCGAAGCTAAAATTGCAGCGCCTGTTGGAGTCGCAGTTTCGAATTGTACAATCCCGGAACGAATTGGTATGCCCTTTAAGATTTCAATCGTAGCCGGAGCAGGAACAGGGATGAGTCCATGAGCACACTTAACGAACCCGCCTCCGACTTGAACAGGAGAAGATATAATTTTATCCACCTTCAGATAATCTAAGGCGATGGCCGCACCAACCATATCCACAATCGAATCTATAGCGCCTACCTCATGGAAATGCACTTCGTCTATTGTCTGTCCATGGACTTTAGCCTCTGCTTGTGCTATTCGCATAAACATATCCATGCTGGATTTTTTCACCCTGTCACTTAAACTGCTTGCGTTAATTAAATTTTCAATATCTTTAAGATGTCTGTGGTGATGTTCATGATGATTCTCGTGGTGACCTGCATGCTTAGGTGCGTGACCATGTTTGTCCTCTGTTAAAATGACATCCACTTTTGTCCCGCTGATCCCATTTTTCGTACCTTTACTTATCTCAATTCTATATTCAGAATCTAAATTGAGCTTTGATAGTTCATTGATTAAATAATCACCATCTACACCCAAGTCTATCATCGCACCCAAATTCATATCTCCGCTGATTCCACTAAAACAATCATAATATAATACTTTCATTTTTTACTCCAAGCCTTTAAATTGTTAACAAATTTTAATAAAAATAACTTTGCTTATAAAAAGTAGTTTAATGCATTTTTAACTCTTTTGCAAACACTTTTTTATTTATGAGATTTATTCCCAAAAAAAATTTTTTCACTATGAATTACATCGTTATGTATCCGCATTAAAAAATAGAAAGCCTTGAATTGCTTGGAGACTTTTAAGCACGAAATAATATCTTTGTCTTCGCAATTACCACAGGATATCCCCCAGTTTTAACCCATCATTTCATTTCTCTTTTAAACATACCAGAAAGCAGGTGCGGTGTACTTTGTACACCGCACCTGCTTTCTTAATATCAACTCCGACAATCACTTTTCATACCAAGGATAATCACAAGATCATAGGTCCTTCAAGGGAGAATTAAAACGATTTTGCGACTTCTTGTGCATTCTTGATTGCTTTATTAATGATATCTTCTACATCAGCCCCTATGACATCAAGCATTTCAGCGGCAATGGTGGTATAATCGCAAATCCCCAAAAAACCCAGAATGTTTTTTAAATACTTGTCACCCATCTCAAGAGTCGCCATGTATCCTTCAGAGTATGCGCCGCCCCTTGTCGTAATATTTACTGCTTTTTTATTGCTGCATAATCCCTTAGGACCTTCTTCAGTATAGGTAAAAGTAATCCCAGTAACGGAAATGTAATCAAGATATGCTTTAAGAATTGCAGGAACACCAAGGTTCCATAACGGCTCTGCAATGACGTATTTATCCGCTTCGGCAAACTGATAAGCGTATTTCAAAACCGGATGGTTGCGATAATCGCCGGAATCCGGATGATGCATATTGACAGATTCGGTCGAAAGAAAATCGATGTCTTCTTTGTATAGATCCAATGTGGTAATTTGATCATTCGGATGAAGGTTTTTATACGTTTCAATAAAGCTCTCTGAGATTCTAAACGTTCTTGAATCTGTGTTATCTTTAGGGTTTGCCTTGATATATAATACTTTGCTCATGTTGCTGACCTCTTCCTGTTTTAGATTTTTATAAACCAGTTAGAACTATTGTTCCATGATTTGATCGATTTATAATAATTGGAACATTAATTTCAATAAACAATTTGATTGCCTTTTCCCTTAAGTATGATATAATTATATCATCTAAGGTATTATTATTACAAGTAGGCACTTTTTTGTATGATAGTACCCAAAAATATACTTTAAATGAGATGATTTTTTGATTTGCGAAGAAAATAAGCATAGTAACTGTTATATGAGAGAACAATGCTTGAAATATGACACTTGTCCAATGGGCCTTGTTCAAGAACTGTTGTCCGGAAAATGGAAGATTTTAATCCTATGGTTTCTGAGCAGCAGAGTTCTTCGGTTCAATGACATACGAAGGATGCTGCCCAATGTCACTCAGAAAATGATAACACAACAGCTGAGGAGTCTCGAAAATGATCACCTCATTTTTAGAAAAATCTATCCGGTCGTACCACCTAAAGTAGAATATGGGCTGACGGATTTAGGGTATAAAACCATTCCTATTCTTGAAAAAATGCATTCGTTCGGAGTACAATATCTTTCACAGGACTTCATACCCCAGTCAAGTGACATAGATGATGACGAGCAGACATCACTATTATAATTATTCGTACCACAGAATATAACACAAAGAAGTCGGTTGCTGTACAGCAACCGACTTCTTTCATTTGATTTGTTCCATTTTTGGGGAAGTTGTTATTTGATACGCGGTATCTTTTTAAGAATCTTCAGCGACCACAGAAATAAGTCCAAGGGCCGTGAGAAGAACCTTTAAATTATCGCCACCGGTCTTAGGCGAGTTGTTATTATTGCTTGGAATGTCAGAGCCTTCTGATTTTAACTTTAGATTACCAATAGCTGCTTTTAGTTCGTCTTTGGCTTTATCAACAACATCCTGTTCATCTGCCGACAGGGCATTATCTTCAAGAATTGTTCTCGCTTTCTTTAGTGCTGCATCAAATGCCTTGACAGTAGCCTCTGTGTATTTGTCCCGAACAATTTTATCTGCTTCTTTCACCAGATTTTCCAGCGTTGATTTATCGGCTCTAAACCGCAAAGAGAGCATTGCGTCGAGCAATTTCTGCTGTGCCTCTGTAACCTCGGCTTGGGTGGATGCAGTGTCTGCGTACACGTTTTTGGCATCCTCCAGCGCCTCAATAAAACCAGTCTTGCGTGTATCATCCACGTACGAATCCAGTTTGCGCTCAATACCCTCAGCCTTATCGATGGCCTGCTTCAAAAGCGATTTATCAAGTTCAGTCTGAGAGACAGACTCCACGATAAAGAGCGACTGTACTTTAGGAATATTTAAATTAACCTTTGTTACCTGTTCGTCTCCTACAGTTATGACCTCATATTCGGCACTTGTTTTTGTGCCGGTATTTGGATTCCATATCATAGGCTTGTATATTGCTCCACGGAGAGAAACCGTGGTTTTTATTGCGTTGTCACTGGAGTTGGCGACAAAGAAAATATCCCGATTTTCTTTCACCTTGTGGATATAGGTTATGTCACCACCTGTAAGTGCTGGAACTTCACCGATCTCCACATCAGCAACGGGAAGCATTTCATCCAAGCTTTTCCCAAGACTTGCGGTATATTCATTTCCTAAGAAAACGGCTCTGCCGCCTGAGTCATTTGTATTATCAGCGGTAATATTTTTAGGTCTTGCCAGATTATTTCCGCCACTGCCGTATGCCTCAAACTCTTGAATAGACACGCTGTCTGATTTAATTTTGTCAATATAAAGCCGTAATTTATTTGTTGATACTGTATCAAAGCTTACTGTTTTCGATTCACCGATAGAGGCACCTGAGGCACAGTCGATCCATCCGCTGCCGTTCCAGTACTGGATTCGGTAAGCTGAGACGCGGTAAGGCAGATTTTCCTTTATGACAGCCTTATTTACCGATACAGTTTCACCGAAGTCTACTTGAAGCCACTGGTCGCCGCCCGACTGATCACCCGCGTTCCAGCGGCTGTCGTCGGAAGCCATGCCGTCAAACGCCATTGCCGCCCCATACCCCGGATTATTCTGAAATACTGAGGAAGCGCTATAGCTTAATTTTGATTCTGCATTAATATCATTCTCAGTGATCCCAAACATTTCGGTGATGATATCCACCACCTCTTTATCGTGTCCGGCTTGGGTCGATTTGTAAGGCAACTGCGTTGTGGCGATGACCTTTCCGCCCGCATCATAGAATGCCTTCATTTTTTTCAGCGCTGCCAGACTGATGGTCTTAGCACCAGGCATAACAAGTACCTTGTAGTCTTCATAATTCACTTCATTCTTTAACTTGAAGGTATCTCCGCTAACGATGCATTTTTCAGCAATGATCTCTGGGTGCAAGAAGGTGAAATCTTTTCGGATTTTGGTGGAAAGAAGGTCACCCACTTCCATGTAATCGGCTTCCTTCGGTGTGACGCCGCCCTTGTAAGGATCCCCTTGGTCGAATCGGGTTCCGGCCTGCAGCGTATCAATCGGATACAGCACACCGATGTCTGCCACGTGGCGCCCGTTTTGCAGCAGCCCGCTCACCCGACCGATGTAATTGTTATATTTTGGAAGTTCCGGTCCGTATTTTGCGCTACGGTAAGAAAGTTCAGGCGGGAATGTCACTCCGCTTTTATTGTTGTACCAGATAGCATGGGGCACGACATAGTTGATGCCTTTGGCAAACTGGTTCATGATATCCTTATACATGGTCGGGATGCCCATATCCTCTCCCATGGCACCGTAAACTTCGGTCATCACTCGCCCCTTGTCCCAGTTATTGGCCGATGAACTAACAATTTTATACGCCTTTTTTGCCCGATCGTAATAGGATATCTCATCCACGCCTGGTATATCCTGTGTGGAAAAAATCTTCATCAAATCGCCGCTTGAGGTGACCGGATTGACGTTTTCCTCCTGATCCATATGTCCGGTCATTACGATGTTGTGGACATTGCACCAGTCGTTCATATTTTTGATATAGTTCTGCGAGAACAGTTCGGTTCGGAAACCGAAGAGGGCGTTTCTGGCGGATGCTGTTTTTTCGCCCATATCATACCAAAGAGCAGGATAAAGGGTGAGCGGATCGTACCCGTATTTATCCTCGAACATATCATTGAATTTCCCCGTCCATGTGCGCCCCGATGCCTGATAGAGCATCGGCTCGTCATAAAAAGCGCTGTCAATAACGGTACCGAAATATTTGGAAAAATTTTCGTAATACACTTCATGAGTGGTATCAATCAGGTGGTCCACCGATTCTTTGTTTAGGTAATCAACTCGGTCATAGCCGTCTTTCACAGTGGCAAAGGTCATAACTTTCCAGTTTCCGGCCGGCGCATCCCAAACCACTCGGTCGAAATTATCCTCACTTGCTGATGGAGTCGGATGTTTGGCAGTTCCATTAAACAGCTCCATTTCCCGAATGGAAGGAAGATCAGAGGCAGTCGGTATCAACAAACGAAATCGACGGGCAGTCACGGATGAAAAAGTAATCTCTTTCAGATCTCCAATGGTGGTACCGCTGGTGATATTAACCCAGTTCTTTCCGTCAAAGTACTGTACAGCAAAACTTGTGATGCGGTTCATATCCTCTCGTATAACTACCTTGTTCACGGTGGTATCTTGGTTATAGCGTATTTCCAACCACTGGTCGGTGGTTAATCCCTGACCAGCGTTCCAACGAGTGGTGTAGCTTCCGTCAAAAGCCTGATCGGCGGTATATTTGTTTTCCTCAATAGGTGGATGTGCTGATGATCCATAGATACCCGGCGCCTTTTCGTCCATAAAAATTGCCTTGTCAGAGATATCAATAGTCTCATAGGTATCGGTATTCATGGCTACCGCACCTAAGTAGGTCCGATATTCACCTGTAGGGATGGCTACCGTCACCTGACCGGGACCGGTGATATCCTTTTCTCCTTTATCCAGCCGTTTCATGGTGTCAGCGGGATACATTTGGGCCAAAATTCCACCTGCACTGCCGCTGGGAAATCCGTTCTCATCATAAAGGCACATTTTCATTCCTAATTCTTCAGCGGTCTTAAGCGCATATCCATAAAGATCCAAATATTGGTCACTCATGTAATTTTGCAACCAGTTCGGCAGAATGCCAAAACCGAAATATCCGCTTTTTTCCTTGGAATTAACCATGATTTCACGGATACCTGCTTTAGTAATATTCGAGAGAGAGTTGCCGTCGCTGTTCCAGAACCACAGCGGGCGAGATTTGCTTTCATCGGGTGGAGTTACAAAATTCGCCCACAAGGTATCGGCTGATTGAGTTGACTGTGCGTCAACTTGAAAATTTGCAATTGAATTCATCATAAGCATGGGTGCCGCCAGCAACAGAGCCAGCATTTTGGTTAACCTTTTCATTATGGCGGTTTCCTCCTGTAATACTATATTGATTTATTGATTGTTTATAGTATAATTATAAGCAACACGATTCCCTTGTCATTAGAATATGTTGCGAATCAATATGCAATTATTGCTTAAGGAGGAATTCGCTTTGTGGCAGAACGCTAACATGGATTTGGGCAGCAGAACAAAATCCGGCATGCACACCCCCGTTAGGGAAGCAAAAGAGTTTGCTTTTTCAGTTTCTGCTTTGGGACATTTTTTTGCCGGAGAGCAGTACTTTACCGAACGCCGCGGACTGGATGATTACTTGTTTCTTCACACGATCAGTGGGAAAGGAAT
This sequence comes from Oscillospiraceae bacterium, assembly GCA_029240015.1. Lineage (GTDB taxonomy): Bacteria > Bacillota > Clostridia > Oscillospirales > Ruminococcaceae > JARBTU01. The sequence goes on from JARBTU010000010.1 coordinate 10,589, forward strand.
CATAAGATACGGATCAGATGAGTATGTTCTCTTACCGGGGCAAGCTATTCTCATTGACTGTAACAGTTATCACCTTTACAGGACAATAGCGCCCAATGTATGGGAGTTTATTTATTTTCATGTAAGCGGGTTGTGTGCAAAGACGTATTACGACATCCTGGCTGGTGAAGAAGTCCGCCCTTTCTATCTTCATTCCTACAGCAGCATCCTTTCCCAGTTTGATATCCTCATGGAAACCATTATGACTGACAAAAACCTGCCCGACTTGAAGGCTTCCGCAATATTGACAAGGCTTATGACAGATTTGGTATTGATAAAAAACAGCTCCATCAACAATGAACTTCACGACCGACATGAGGATGATGTAAGTAGCGCGATTAAATTTATCGAAGCAAACTACCAGCACAAAATCAAAGTTGAGGATATTGCCGCCACCGTGCATTTGAGTAAGTTCTATTTTATTAAAATATTTAAGGCTTTTACCGGTGCATCACCCTATGAATATCTGAACAATTACCGAATTACAAAAGCTAAACAGTTGCTGCATGAAACTGACCTTTCCATCGACGAAATTGCAGGAGTCATTGGATTTGTTGATGCAGGCGGGCTTATCCGTTGCTTCAAAATGGCAGTGGGCATGACGCCTGGGAAATATAGAATTTTATACTTTCCAAGTGACGTGTAAAGAGGAAACGGATGTTAACCCAAGAATTCCGAAACCGCATTCAAATAAAATTAAAATAGAAATCCTGGATTCAGAAAATATTTATCTAGCGCTTATCCTATGAATTAGACAAAGACTTTCATCGCCAGATTTAAAAAAATATCCGCTAAGAATGAATTCTTAGCGGATATTTTTTTATCGCAACACGTTAGCTTTTAACCGTAAAATGATATTTGCCTGAACCCACTGTTGTCTTGACCAAATTGTCAACACATTTTATCTGTTTTATTCCCTGCATGGAAACCGACACTCTTTGTCCGTCTATTTCAACAAGGCTTTCATCAGACGCATTAAAACTGATTTCTGCTATAGAACCAACAGGTATAGCAAAGTAATATTCAACACTATGATCATCTTTCTTTCTCCAATTGCTGATGAGTTCTCCCCTAGGTGTTTTAACGCGGCAATTTACATACGTCAAATCGCCAAGCATTTGGGGCTTTAGCTTAAAAGTCTTATATCCGTCAAAAACATCTTGAATGCCTGCAAGATACTTAAACACCCATTCGTCATACGTTCCCAAAAAATAATGGTTCCTTGAACGTGTGGTTCTTTCATACATTTCCCATGTGGAGGTTGCCCCTTGTTCCAGCCAAAAACCCCAACTTGGATAAGTTGTTTGGGTAATAATTTTGTATGCAATCTCTCCATACCCGTTCTCGGTCAAAACAGGTAAAATAAGATTCGTGCCTACCATTCCTGTATCAAGATGATAGTTTTTTGATTTAATATCCTCAACCAAATACGTCAAAACGCTGTGATGATATCTTTCCGGCACAAGACCAAACGCCAACGGCAATAGGTTTGAGGTTTGACGATACTTCGTTCTGTTGTTTGCTCCTTCACGCCAGAAACTTGTTTCATATATTTGCTTTTGCACATCATAATATTTGGCGTTAAAAGCCATGTAAACTTTTTTCATGGCATTCTTAAACTCTTTTTCGTCATCCGGTCTTCCAACAATTGACGCAAAATCACACATGGTTTTCAGCATTTTGTAAACGTATCCTGTCGCGCAGATTCCGGATCCCTCTGATGGCATTTCAGCATAAGGGACATCAGGATCAGCCCCCCCTGAAGGAGAAACCCAATCACTCAACTCATCATCGCCCCAAGTCCAGCCGTGCTGCTCACTGAGTCTAATATCACAAAAGGCAAGTTTTCTCATGCTGTCATAATGCTTCCTGATTAATGTCTTGTTCCCGAAGGAATGATAAAGCCGTTCTATTGCAAAGATATATAACGTATTCCAAACGGGCATGTTGCCCATTCCCCAGTTAGATGTGGGAATAATAAGAGGAACGACCCCTTCCTCGGTCTGAGCATCACGCATGTCTTCAATAAATTTAGACATGAAATGATTGATATTGAAATGAAAAGCCATCGTCTGCAAGGAAATATTCGCGTCCCCTGTCCAGCCATTTTTCTCCCAAACGGGTGTATCCGTCGGTTTCCCCTGAAAGTTGTTGAGCATTGTTGACCGCATCAATCCATGAAGATTGTTAATCATCGAATTAGATGTTTCTATATGCGAAATAACATCCACATCGTTATGAATTAAAAATGTTTCGACATCTTCTTCCGTGAGTTCTCCCCGATATCCTGCTATTTCAATATACTCATACCCTTTATAGCTGAATTTCGGTTCAAACGTTTCCCCTTTGGTTCCTTTACAAATATAAATATCCTGCTGGATATATGTATGGAACCAACTATCATTTCCTATCTTTTTGACCGTTCCGTCATCATTCAGCGTTTCCCCGTATGTGATGGTTATTTTCGTTCCTTTGGGCGCATCAAAAGCAATCTTCGCCCAACCTGTTGCCATAGCTGGATTCTTAAGGACGTATAGGTCTTCTTCTAATCTATTAATCTGGGGTCTGAAACTCTTTGTCCTAATGATGGGTTCCATTTCCTGAAGTGTCAGTTTCCCCTTTGGCGAGTTAACTACCACTGCATTCTGCCAGTCCTTATCATCATACCCAGGCATGTCAAACTCATTTTTTTCTTTGTTCGCGTCATAAATCTCACCATAATAAATGCTGTTTTGGATGGTGGGTCCGCTTCGTGTTGTCCGAAAACTTTCATCAGACAGAATGTTTTGCATGGTTCCGTCCTGATACCAGACGGTTATTTCCATCAGCATCTTTTGGCTGTCTCTCCATGGAGCATTCTGCCAGTTCCATACCGCAACGGTCTCATTATAAAAACCGTGCCCCAATTCCACCCCAACAGCATTTTCCCCAATCAAAAGCGAGTCGGTAATATCAAAAACACGATAAAGAACCGTTTTATCATAAGTCGTGTTTGCCGGATTTAAAACACTTTTATCCGCATGATTTCCATTAATCTTAAGATCAAAAAGCCCCAAACCACAAATATAAGCTCTTGCAGACTTAATTTCTTTAGTAATGTTAAACTCTTTTCTCAACAAAAGTGCGGACCGATCCTCGATATCGGCGCAGTCCCCAATCCATTTTGCCTGCCAGTCCGTCTGTTCCAAAATGCCCGTCTCAAACATTTGAACCGAGCTCCATCCAATGGAGACATCCCTTTCATCCCAAACACAAACGCTCCAGTAATATTTTGTTTTAGATTCCAGCTTGTTCCCCTCATACTGAATATCATAGTTATTCTCACAAAAAACCTTTTGAGAGTCCCATATGTCGCCTTCATGATCTTCCGCTTTTTGTTCTGTGGAAGAAACAATCATCCGATAAGCTGTTTGCTTTTTAGAGAACCCAACATTGTCAAGTTCCCAAAAGAAGACTGGGTTTTCAGTAAAATTTTCAAATCTTTTTTCCATGGTAAGCTCCAATAATTCTATCTTTAAATTCAAACAAAGGACCTATGTGTTGCTGTAATATTTTGCACTTGTTTTTTTCAGTTCTTTTATGGTATAAAGCTTCTTGTATCCGTTATGCTGAATGTTGTCGGCGATTTTCCTTATCACAGTCTCGCATTCCTGTTCGGACTTTCCATGAATCATGGTATATAAATTATATTGCCATTTTTCACTATGCTCCCTCTGATAACAGTGAGAAACTTCCCTCTGGTCTGCCATGAAGCCGCCCGCGTGTTCCGCATTTTTTTCGTCAATATTCCAAACGACCATTACATTCGAACAGTATCCTGCATTTGTATGCTTCAGCGCCGCACCAACACGCCGCAATGAACCGTTTTGTTCTAAACAGGCTATTCTTTCTAAAAGTTCTTTTTGGTCAATTCCAAGCTTTTGTGCCATGCCTTTGAACGGTTCGGATTCGAGGGGGAGATCGTCAGAAAGCAGACGAATAATTTTTTTATCTGTTTCACCAATCATTTACTCTCCTCCATCTCAAAGTTGACTTTTATTTTGAAAAATTTACGTGACGGAAAGTTTTGAACGGTAAATCCAATCTTTCTTTCAATTTCATCGATAATCCTATCCATTTCTTCTTTACCACTTGCTATCACTGTAAACCAAATATTAAACTGGTCATTATCTCTTAGATAGCTATGCGTCACTTCCAGATACTCATTGATAACTTGAGAAACACTTTCTACGCTTTTTTGGGGAGCATTTACAGCGCAAAGCGTACTGGTATAACCAAGGCTTCTTGGGTTGAAAAAACCAGAAATCCTTCTGATGGTTCCTTTATCCTTAAGAATTTTAATTCTTGTGAGCACATCTTGTTCGTCAGTACCGATTTGATTTGCAATTTCTCTATATGGAGTCTCGCAAAGAGGCAATCCTTTTTGCAAAAGATTTAATATCTGCGCATCAATCTTATCCATTCATTTCACCCAAGATACAAATATTATCCTGCTGCATAAAATCTCCCTCATGATAATACGCTGCTCTTGCCCTGCATCCGCCGCAGTTCGATTTGTAAGCGCATGCCCCGCAAGTACCGCCGTACTCTTCTGTCCTCAGTGTTTCAAACACTTCGTTTTGTTCCCATATCTTGTTAAAAGGAGTCTCGCGCACATTGCCGATTTCCATATCCATGTAAGCACAAGGCTGAACCTTCCCTGTCGGACCAATGATGCAGTAAGACGTTCCCGCAATACAGCCCTTGGTATAACGCAGTTTCAAATCCATTTGCTTTGCAATTCTCATAAACTGCGGTGCACAGGTTGGTTTGATTTCAATATCTACCTCAGTCGATTTCTTCATGATTCTTTGCAATACATTTTCATAAGTTTCACGATCCAAAGCCTCGTCTTTAATATCTTTTCCTCTCCCTGTTGGAACTAGAAAAAAGATATGATGCGCAACCGCTCCCATTTTCACCGCAAAATCGGTCATCTCTTCCACTTCATGCTCATTCCAGTCCATAACGGTCGTGTGGATTTGGAAAGCAAGTCCTGCTTTTTTGCAGTTTTTCATACCTTGAACGGTCAAATCCCATGCATTTTCATAACATCTTAGCTTGTCATGTTTTTGTTTGTCCAAACTGTCTAAACTGATTCCTGCTCCCATCAGTCCGGATTTTTTTAATTTTACGGCAACATCTTCGGTGATCAGAGTTCCATTCGTCCCCAACACACAGCGCAGTCCTTTGCTGGTCGCATATTGAATAAGTTCGAAAATATCACTTCTCATCAAAGGCTCTCCACCGCTGAAAATCATGATTCTAAAGCCCGCTCTTGCAATTTCATCAATCAGTTTTTTGCCTTCAACGGTGCTTAGCTCTTCGTTTTTCTTTTTTCCTGCTTCTCGATAGCAATGTCCGCAAAACATGTTACATTGGTTGGTTGTATTCCAAGATAAAATCATAATCCGATCTCCTCATCCGTTAGATAACAAGCAGGGTCACTGTCCCAAAAGTTCCCGTCTACTGATTCTGCCCTTGCTCTGAAGTTTCCGTTACAGATTCCGTAATAATTACATTCCGAACAACGTCCAGTAATCTTCGATTTTCTGTCCCGAAGTCCGGCAAGCAACGGAATCGCTGAATCTTTCCATATTTCGCTGAACTTTCTTTCACGAATGTTTCCCAATGTATGGTGCTGTGTAAACTGGTCGGGGTGAACGTTTCCTATACTGTCCACATTTGCAAACGCCATACCCGAACGGTTCCCCCCATTGATTTTAAGTAAAGACAATACTTTGTCTGCTAATTCAGGCTTATTTTCTTTAAGCCAACGATATAGATAAACGGCGTCAGTATGATTGTCAACCGTAAGGATTTCCTTTTTCAGCCCTTTTTCGTGGAAATATAAAACCTTTTCAATAATATACTCCAACACTTTCCTGGATTGCTCATGCGTGATATCCTCTTTAACCATCTCGCTTCCTCTTCCCGAATAAACAAGATGGTAAAAACAGACGCGGTCTACGTTTTCTTTCTCCAGCAAATCAAATATTTTTGGAAGCTCGTCTACATTATGCTTGTTAATGGTAAAACGAAGTCCGACTTTCTGCCCTGCTTCCACACAGTTTCTGATTCCTTCAAGTGCTTTTTGAAAAGCACCTTTTCTTCCCCTGAACTCGTCGTTCACCTCTTCTAATCCATCCAAGCTGATACCGACATATCCGACACCGATTTCTTTGAGTCTCCTTGCAACATCCTTTGTAATAAGTGTTCCGTTTGTGGAAACGGTTACCCTTACTCCACATTCCTTGCAATATTCTACCAATTCAAAAAAGTCCGGTCTCATCAAAGGTTCTCCGCCCGAAAAAAGCAGAACAGGAACTTTAAAGTCCGCAAGGTCTTTAATAAATGCTTTGGCTTCCTCGGTCGTCAGTTCGTCTGTATATTTTTTGTTTTCGGAAGACGAATAGCAATGAATGCAATTCAGATTACATGTTCTGGATATATTCCACGCAACAACGGGACCAAAGCCCTCTCTTACCCCTGTCAGACATCCTTTTGCTGAATCCACATATCGAATTCCGCTCCCGAAATTCTCTGTGCCGACCAATAGTTTTGTGATATCAAGCAATAATTTCACTTCCCCTTATTTGATTCTATCTATTATAATATCCACCAGTTTTTCATCATCGCCAATGTTTTTTGTCAGAATGATGCTGGTTTGTTCGTATTGCTCATTTAATTTTCTTATCTTTTCCACAACATCTCTTTGAAAATGAACGCCTTCAAAAAGGAAGAGCGGCATCACTTTTATTTCGCTTGCTCCGTTTTGGATTGCTCTTCCGACCACATCTTCAAGAGTATGTTCCGAAAATTGCAAAAAAGCGGGATAAACACGGTCCAAATTCAATTTACACTTTACCTTCTCTGTTAATGAGTTTAAGCCTTCTACACTTTTTTTCGCTCTGCTCCCGTGGGACAATATAATTATAGCTTTATTCATTGGGCAATCACCCTAAACGACTGATCAATCGCATCAATAGTCTTTTGGATGTCTTGTTCAGAAAGGGCATCAGAAACAAAAACTGCTTCAAACTGCGACGGAGCCAAGTAGATTCCTTGTGACAGCATTTCTTTAAAATACATGGCAAATAATTTTGTATCGCTTGTCAACGCGGATTGATAGTCCACAACCGAATGGTTGGTAAAAAACACGGTAAAAACACTTCCTGCTTGATTGATAACAACATCAACGCCGTATTTTTTAGCCGCTGTCCGATACGCATCCACCAAAACATCTGCCTTTTGTGAAATTCGCTGATATATTTTTTCGTCTTGTTTGAGTACTTTTAGAGTTGCAATACCCGCAGCTGTGGAAATCGGATTCCCCGACAACGTCCCCGCCTGATACACGCTCCCTACAGGAGCTATCATCGACATGATTTCTTTCGAGCCACCATATGCACCGCATGGCATCCCGCCGCCGATAATCTTGCCTAAAGTCGTTAAATCGGGCAGGATTCCGAAAAGCGCCTGTGCCCCGCCATAAGAAGCTCTGAATCCGCTAATAACCTCGTCAAAAATCAGAAGAGAGCCATTTTTTGTCGTGATTTCTCTTAAATATTCTAAGAATTCTCTTGTTGCATTCACCACACCCATGTTGCCCGCAATCGGCTCCACGATAATAGCAGCAATCTGCTCGCCAAACTGCTCAAAAAGAATCTTTACGCTTTCAATGTTGTTATATTCCGCTATCAGCGTATTCCCCGCCGTGTCTGACGAAACACCATTACTGTCCGGTATTCCCGCCGTCAAAAGTCCCGATCCGGCTTTGACCAGCATACTGTCGGTATGTCCGTGATAACAGCCGGAAAACTTAACAATATATTGCCTGCCCGTGTATCCTTTTGCAAGCCTTAACGCGCTCATCACCGCTTCGGTTCCCGAGCTTACCAGTCTCACCATCTCAATAGAAGGAACTGCGTCACAGATTAACTGCGCAATTTCAACTTCTCGCTCGGTCGGTGCGCCAAAGGTTAGTCCGTCTTTAACAGCGTCCTCTACTGCTTTTTGCACTTGCGGATGCAGGTGTCCTAATACCATCGGTCCCCATGAACAGACATAGTCGATATATTCGTTTCCCTCTACGTCATAAATCTTGGAGCCTTTTCCTTTTTGAATAAAAGGCGGATTTAGCCCAACCGATTTAAATGCTCTTACGGGGCTGTTTACGCCGCCCGGGATGATTTCTTTTGCTTTATTAAACAACTCTAATGAATTCATTTTAAAAGTTCCCTCGCTATTTCTTTCGCGTGATAAGTAATAATAATATCCGCTCCTGCCCGTTTCATGGAAAGCAACGTTTCTTTTATCACAGCCATTTCATCAATCCAGCCCATTTTTGCCGCCGCTTTCACCATCGCATATTCCCCACTGACGTTGTATGCCACGACAGGGATATCAAAATTCTCCCTTGCCGACTTGATGATGTCAAGATAAGCAAGTGCAGGCTTGACCATAATCATGTCCGCACCTTCTTGTATGTCAAGAGCCATCTCTTTGACGGCTTCTCTCGCGTTCCCGCTGTCCATCTGATAGGACTTTCTGTCTCCGAACTTTGGCGCACTGTCCGCCGCATCCCTGAACGGTCCATAATAGGCGGAACAATATTTGGCGCTGTATGCCATAATCGGTGTATTTTTAAAACCGCTTTCATCCAAGCATTCTCTTATCGCTAAAACCCGACCGTCCATCATGTCGGATGGTGCAACAATATCCGCTCCTGCCTGTGCATGGCTTAATGCCGTTTTTGCAAGCAAAGGTAACGTTTCGTCATTTAATACCTCTCCATTTTCAACCACACCGCAATGCCCGTGGCTTGTGTATTCACAAAGACAGACGTCTGTTACCACCAAAAAATCATAATTTTGTTTGATGTATCGAACCGCTTTTTGAACAATTCCATTCTCATCATAAGCGCCCGAACCGACCTCATCTTTTTCATTCGGAATGCCGAACAGAAGAATGCTTTTGATGCCAATTTTTTTTACTTCGTCCAACTCGCTTGAAAGCATGTCAAGGGAATAGCGGTAGATTTCTGGCATGGATTCTATTTCTTGTTTGACTTTTTCACCTTCACAAACAAAAACAGGGTATATCAAGTCGTTGATGCTTAAACTCGTCTCGCGTACTAAGTCTCTTATAATATTATTTTGTCTTAATCTTCTTGGTCTATTTCGCATACAACCATCCCTTTGATTCTTTATATGGTACTGATCTCTATAATCTTTTCCACCAAGCCGTCTATCGTAAAATGATCTGCAACCGCAAAAACAGCAATACCGTTTTCTGCTGCGGTTTTGGCTGTTACTTCCCCGATACATATTGCTTTTGCGCGAGTTTTTGTTGTTCCTGTTGATTTAATAAAATTATGAACGGTAGAAGAACTTGTAAAGGTAATATAATCGATTTCCCCCTCGGCGTCCAGTCTCAAAAACTCGTCCGCTCCTCTTGCATCACAAACCGTTTGATAAATGACAAAATCGTCAATCGCATATCCGTTTTCTGCAAGAATTTTTCCAACTGTCTTTGCTGAAATATCACTTCGTACGATTTTTATCCTGCTTGATGTAGGAACGTTTTTCATCACAAGCTCCGCCAAAGATTCCCCTGTGAATTTTTGTGGCAAATCCTCACAAAGAATGCCCTTCGTTTTAAGGTACTCCTTCGTGCTTTCTCCGACGGAAAATATCTTTGTATCAAAGAGTTCTCTGATATCTTTATTATTCTTTGCCATACCATCAAAGTAGATTTTAACCGCATTTTTGGAGGTGAAAATCAACACATCGGAATCGCAAAGTACTGCATTTTTGGTTTCTTCCTCATTTTCTTTAATTTTAATAAGGGGAAACTCAAAAACATCTGCATCCAAAGCAAGCAGTTTCTTAGTTAGTTCACTTGCCTGTTCTCTCGCTCTTGTAACAGCGATTCTTTTGGCATGGAGCGGTTTTTTCCCAAACCAGTCCAGTTTTTTGTGAAGTGAAACCACTTCTCCGACAATAATCACAGCGGGCGATTTGATTCCCTGCTCCTCTGCAGCATCACAAATAGAGGAAAGTGTCCCCACCGCTTTTTTCTGCCGACAGGTTGTCCCCTGCTGAACAAGCGCAACAGGCGTATCTGGATTTTTCCCGTTTTTCATCAGGCTTTGCGTAATATATGCTAGGTTGGACACGCCCATCAAAAAAACAAGCGTCCCGCTCAACTTAGCAAGTATCTTAAAGTCCATATCCCGTGCATCATCTTTTTTATGCCCTGTTATCACGTGGAAACTGTCCGCTATTCCTCTGTGAGTAACAGGGATTCCGCCATATGCGGGAGCCGATATCGACGACGTGACGCCAGGCAGAACCTCAAAGGGAATATTGTGATTAACAAGCTCGAGCGCCTCTTCGCTTCCTCTTCCAAAAACAAAAGGATCACCACCTTTTACTCTTGCGACTGTTTTCCCTGCCCCACCGAAATCCACCAATATTTGATTAATTTCCTCCTGCGTTTTATGGTGCTTCCCAGGCGCTTTCCCCACATACACAAATTCCGCGCCCTCTTTTGCTAACGAAAGAATACTGCTGGAAGAAAGTCTGTCATGAACAATCACATCCGCATTTTTAATACATTCCGCCGCTTTTATTGTCAAAAGACCGATGTCTCCCGGCCCTGCTCCGATTAAATATACCATGTTTTCCTCCGCATTATAAGGCATTCTTTATTTTTATGGCGAGTTTCCGTCCCAAATCTTTAAACTCAGAAACATCCCCGATTAACATGTCTTTCTTGATTTTTCCATTTTGCTCTATCATCCCGACCACTTTCATTTCTTCGTCGGAAACCGTAGCCAAAGCCGCAATCGGCGCACTGCATCCGCCGCCTACTTGCTGCATAAATCCACGCTCACAAATCATGGTCCGATAGGTTTCATCACAGCTTATCTTACGGATGATTTCATTTTTCTCATCATCAATTCGTCCCTCAACCGCAATAATTCCCTGGCACACTGCGGGAATCATATCCTCTGTATCTATCACATTCACATCATCACGTACAACATTCAACCGGTCAAGCCCTGCTTTTGCAAGGATGATGGCGTCATATTCTCCATCATCATACCTTTTAAGCCTTGTAAGGATATTCCCTCTAAGCAGTTTGATTTGAATATTGTCTCTGATTGCCTTGATATGTACTTCCCGTCTTGGGCTGCTTGTGCCTACGATCGCATTTTGAGGAAGTTCTCTGATATTTTTATATTTACTGATTAAAACATCATGAAAGTCATCTCGCTTGATGGCTCCCGCAATACCGAGTCCTTTGGGGAACTCAGATGGCATATCTTTGGCACTATGAACCGCAAAGTCAATTTCATTGTTTAACATTGCAATTTCCAGTTCTTTAACAAAAGTGCCATTGCCAAGGCGCTCTCACGCGTTCCTATCCTTATCATCATCAAATGCGGCCTCCGTCATATGATTCATTTCATTCTTAAGTTCTTCATTTTTTGTTGCTTGCAACAGTGTATTTCTTGCATCCAGCAAATTGCGGGATATTTCATCCAAATCATCGGGCAAGCATCTCACAATCATCTGTTTCAGTTTCTTTGAAAGAGACGGCACTCCGCCGCTGTTTATGCCTATTGTGACCTCTCCCCTTTTGACTACAGCCGGAAAAGCAAAAGTTTCTCCGCTCGTTTTGGTTGCACTGTTCACCCATATTTTCCGCTCATTGCAAAATCTCACAATTTCATCATTAAGTTCTTTGTCGTCCGTCGCCGCTATCACCAGAAAAGCATCCAGTAAGTCATTCCGCTCCAGCTTTCTGTTTATCAAACGAACCGGGAGCTGGCTGATAGATGGTAACAAAGCAGGGGAAATCACTGTTATATTTTCACAATACTCCGCAAGTACTTTGATTTTCCGTTCGGCGACCTTTCCGCCCCCTGCAACCACGCATTTATGGGTTTTGATTTCAACAAATATAGGAAACATTATAATTCATCCTCATTGGCTACAGCCTGATCCATACACTTTAAAAATACTTTAATCTCTTCTTGATCCGCAACATCCTTTATGTTATATAAAAAAGTTTTAAGAATGCTGTCTACTGTGCTGTTTACAGCCTGTTCCACAACCTTTAAATCCTCTGGATTTTCCAGTTTTTTTTGCGCATAGCAGATTCTTTTGGATGCGCTTCTGTTCGCACATTCCCTTACTTTCTTCAATACATTTGCACCTTTTCTGAACTCGAACCATCTACCGAATTCCTGTGCATCCTTTTCAATCATTTCAAGCGCTTCCTGCGCTTTTTGGAGTCGTATTTTCTTGTTTTCATCGGCTGTTTGCTGTAAATCGTCTATATTTAAATAAGTTGCTTCATCCACTTGAGTAACGTTTTCATCAATATCTCTTGGAACAGCCAAATCAATAAAGATTCTTGGCTTAACCATTTTAATGCTACCATCCAGATCCTCTGCCGTAATTGTAAAATGCGGACTGCTGGTGCAGCTGATAATGATGTCGCACTTGCTGATGTATTCATACCGTTCCTCATAATTAATGGCTGTGGCCTCGGGACAGACATCGGATAAATCAATAATTTTTGATCTTGTCCTTATGGTTACAAAGCTCTTCACGCCAACCGAGACGAGGTTCCTCAGCGCGATGATACCCATCTCGCCCGAGCCAATTACCAGTGCTGTTTTTCCGTAAAGCGATCCCAAACATTCTTTTGCTGCGTTGACTGCGATGGTTCCAACCGAAACGGCATAAGATGAAAGACCTGTTTGAGCCTTTATTTTTTTGGATGTCGTAACCGCCGCCTTAAATAGTGTATTCATGACCGTTTTGGCCAATTTGCTTTCCAAAGCGATTTGATGTGCATCCTTGACTTGTCTTAAAATTTCATCTTCGCCGATGACAAGTGAATCCAGCCCTGCAGTCACCTTAAATAAGTAAGTCACCGCCTCATCCATCTCATAGCAATACAAATGAGATTCAAATTCATCTAATTTAAGCCCACAGCAACTGCATAAGGCTTTTTTTGCTTTTTCTATGTCTCCCTCATAAAGATACACTTCTGTCCTGTTGCAAGTTGAAAGTAAGACGCCTTCGCCCGAACCCGCCTGTTCTATAATATATGAAAGTTTTGCTGCATTTTTTATATTATTTACACTTAGCTTTTCTCTGATTTCAACAGGAGCAGTTTTATGACTAATTCCAACAACAAAAATATTCACAACATCCACTCCTCAAATTTTTATACCTTAAAATTTTATCATTATATAAAATAAGTGTCAATTCTAATAACAAAAATTAAATAAATTCAACATATCCTACAAAATAAAATCGCTTTTTATATCTTTTTAACACTTCCATTGTATACTATATAATTCTATTATAGACTATATTATTTTATTTTAGACTTTACCTTATTTATTTGAATAAAACACGACTGTAAAATAATAACTTAAAAACCAAATGTTATCTTTTCTATTGTTTTTTTATGCTATATTCGCAGAATCAAATTTGGACATAAAATAAATAATTTATTCATAAATCGACATTTTTTATTAAAAGTATTGACATAAGTGTCACAATTTTGTTATAATTACTATGGTTTTTTTCTAATTGGCAGGCTTCTTAAAAGCACAAAAATACAACAATGGCGTTGCTCATTTTATGCTCTCAAAAGCCCTTTAATATACTCACTTCACTATCGACTAAGGAGCTTATTTTTATGAAATACTTAAAGTACTTATTGTTGTTCATCCCGTTGACCATTATTGGTCACTTTCTTCATTGGAACTCATCGGTTATCTTTTTCATGACCTGTTTGGCCATCGTTCCTCTTGCGGGGTATCTTGGTCAGGCGACAGAGGAAATAGCCGCTTATACCGGCGAAAAGTTCGGTGGTTTTTTAAATGCAACATTCGGAAACGCGACGGAACTTATCATTGGTTTCTTTGCATTAAAAGCAGGTTTGATTGATGTCGTAAAAGCTTCATTGGCTGGTTCCGTCCTCGGGAACATTCTTTTGGTTTTAGGGTGCAGCATCCTTGCCGGCGGATTAAAACACAAAGAATTAAAATTTGATGCCAAACAGGGCAACTTTACCGCAACCATGCTTTTGTTTGCTGTTATCGGTCTTGGTCTTCCTGCTGCTTTCACCTATGCTATACCGGAAGCTCAAGTTGCAACGAAATACGAAAACTTCAGCATTGTTGTAAGTGTAATTATGCTTTGCATGTACGTGATCGGAATGATTTATTCGTT
>JARBTU010000210.1 GCA_029240015.1 Oscillospiraceae bacterium
CTTTTGTCAGCTAACAGACACGTGTGCATACACCTCTCTTCAAAAAGATTGGCGTGAGTACGGAGCCAAGTCCTTTTGCTTTGAGGTCTTAGAGCAGCTTACGCAAAAAGAAACCCAAACACAACAAGAATTTAAAGCAGACATAAAGATATTGGAAGATATTTGGAAAGAAAAGCTCTCCGAACATGATTTATATTAAATTTTTTTATATGAAAATAAAAAAGAGGTCAAAACAAAAGTTTCGACCTCTTTTTTTAATTAATTTATTTAATTTTTCTGCATTCGAGATAAAATCTTTTGTCCCACGCATGTCCCATTGAAAAAGTCTTCCGTGGGAGAACCCCGTCCAAAACTACGGTTTTAAATAAATCCGACTTTGCCATGTCGGGCAGCAAAAACCCTATATTATCCGCCTTCTTGCTATGAGTGACCACGACTTCTTGCCCATGGATATAATCCACTCTCGCACATACTTTGTTCTTTATGTAGTCGTCAAGAAAAGACTGTAATGTTCCTATTGCCAAATTAGACACCGGGTTTTTAATCCATATTCTCTTCTTTTCTCCGTCTCTGACAATTTCAAAGGATTGTCCGTCACAAGGCTCATATGAGGTGTCATAATAACTTTCCAAAGATGCCACCACATCATCCGCATCAATTTCAAAAACCACCCGATGAATGGCTTCGAATTCAAGAGCCTCATCATGTACGTTTTCGATTTCAACCAACGCATATCTTGCGGGATGATTTTCCCACTCACTTTGGCTCATCGTTTTCTTCAAATCTTTATAACAAGCCTTGGCTGTTGCCAGTGAATGATTCCCGTCTCCCACCGCGAACAATAGCACACCTTTGTCGTCCACTTGATATTTTTCCTCAAAAGCGTCTTTTTGTGCCAATGCAATCAACGCTTCGTTAATTTGTTTCTCAGTTTCTTTGTCTACAAAGAATCCTTTTATGCTTCCGCTTTGTTTCATCAATTGGAAGTCGTAAACCATTTCAAAATCATCTTTTTTTTGCACAAGCGGCTCAATTACTGTTTCTTGCTCATCGTCGATTAAAAGAATAATGTGGGGCGTCTCGATTGCAGCGTTTTCTCTTACTCTTTTTCTTGGAGGAATCCTGCCTAAGATTGTCCCTTCCGTGGCTCGGATTAAGGTTTGGGAGCCGACACTGTAATCGTATTCTTGAAGGTCGACCACACCCATAATCCCTTTTCGAACCTGCCCTCCCAGAAGGGTTCTTTCAACATAGACATAACCCTGCGGCAATTCACACAATATTCTATTTTTAACGTAACTTTCAATCTCGCTGTTAATCTTCTTGATTCTTTCAGCAACATCATCACATTCCAAATAAATCTCGGGCAACGTTATTTTCAGCGTGGATGGATTGTCCCCAACATAATCTTTTACACTCTCCCAATACTCAGGTTCAGAGGTATATTGATCACAGGCGATTACACTCCATTTATTCATATCCGTATCTTTGGGCAGTAAAATATTGCCCGGCATAAACCCTATCTGGTTCGAATGGCTCATTTATAGTCTCCTTCCAAGAGCTTTTTTAGGCGTCATAAACACTAGTATAATATTAATTCCTCAAAAATTCAATGATTTTAGAAAAAGCCGGCAGTTTTTACTGCCGGTTTTTTTTCTATTCCTGATTGTCACTCACTTCATGGTTGGATACTTCGCTGTTATACGCTTCAAATATGGCATCCTCAAGCTCTTTTCTTGCCTGAGCCGATATTGGATGAATAATATCTCTGAACGACCCGTTTTCTTCCCTTCGGCTCGGCATTGCAACAAAAAGCCGCTCCGGACCTTCGATTACCTTAATGTCATGCACTGCAATCTCATTGTCAAACGTCACAGAAACCACCGCACGCAGTCTGCCGTCCTGCATCAATCTTCTTACTCTAATGTCGGTTATGTTCATAATAAACTCCATTCCGCCGTTTTGAATCGGCACAAAATTTTATTGTATATTGTCCGGAATCGCCTTTTGTCCGCAACAATTCCTCTTGCTGATAGTATTTAGCAATAATTACAATAATATTCAATCGGTTTTTGGTAAGAAAAATCGACAATCTTCACACAATAGTCACAAAGTTAATGTATAATATCAAAAGATTGCGTACCCTCTATGAATTTTTACGGCGGTGATTTTTTTGATAATCGCAAATAACCACTTAACCTATTTAATAAAAAAATATTATTCCAGAGCGATAGAGATTTTGCTTTTAATCATTTTTTCAGTAGTGATGTCCTATTTGACCGAATGGATTATGCGCAACAGTTTTAATTTGACCAAAGAATGGGTTCTTCTATATCCTGTCGTATTTAGAAATGTGTCTATATTCATTACTCTTTCTGTCCTTTCTCTCTATCTATTAATAAGACGAGCATGGCTCACCGTTCTGATTTCGGGGACTTTATTAACTGTAATGTCATGCGTAAATTATTATAAATTTTTACTTCGAAACGAGCCATTCTTTCCATGGGATTTAACGAGTATCGGCGAAGCCGCTGAAATCCTTCCCTCTACCAAGCTAACCGTCACAAAACCCATCTGCATAGCCATATATGGAATACTTATACTTGCGGTCCTCCTGTTCTTTTGGCGGAGAATCACAAAACCTGGGAAAATCGTTAGATTAGCAAGCTGTTTTTGCCTTTCACTTTGTATCCTTGCGGCTTTTTCAACTATTAAGTTTGCACAACATATTTTTTATGACGAAACGTATCTAACTTCAATAAAAATTCTTGAAAATAAATTTCAGCAAGATAAGTCTTATAAGAAAAATGGTTTTATTTTGAGCTTTTTTATCAACATCAAATATCTCCAGCCACGCAGCCCTAAAGTGTATTCTGAAAGTGCAGTATCAGATATTGTGGACGGGATCAAAAAACAAAAAGCTTCTAATGTTAAGCCGAATATTATCATGATTATGAATGAATCATGGGGTGATGTAACATTATTTAAAAATGTTAAGTTTAAAGAAGATGTTTTTAAAACAGTAACAGAGCTTCGTGAAAAATACATGTCGGGATACCTTCTCACCCCTGGGTTCGGAGGAGGAACCTGTAACTCTGAATTTGAGGTGCTGACAGGGAACAGCATGCTTAACGTACCAACCGGAAGCACGCCATATCTGCAGTACATTAAACGAAACCCGTTCCCATCTTACCCCTCTTTCCTTAAACAGCTGGGCTACAACACAGTTGCAATCCACTCCTACGGAAGAAAGTTTTGGAGTAGGGATAAAGTCTATCCTAAGATGCAATTTGATGAGTTTATCGCTCGTGAAGATTTTGTGAACCCAGAAAGACAACGTGGTTGGATTTCCGATATGGAAACAATGAGAAAAGTTATTTCTTCTTATGAAAAAAACAAATCAACAGGAAAGCCTTTCTTTAATTACACCATTACGATGCAAAACCACGGGACATACAGAAAAGAAGGATATGATGAAAGCCACGTATTATCTCTTGAGGCCCCGACTCTTGGAGAAGCAGAAAGGATTAAATTCACCTGCTACGCAACAGGAGTTCGTGATGCTGACAGAGCGCTGGGATTTCTTATAGATTATTTCAAAAAGAACGTAAAAGAGCCGACCATTATTGCTATGTTTGGGGACCATTTGGGAGAGCTTGGGAATATTAATAAATCCTATGTGGCAGGGG
>JARBTU010000211.1 GCA_029240015.1 Oscillospiraceae bacterium
TTTGCCTTTTATTGTCTTTCTGAAGATTCTCCACAAACTTTTTCTGTAAGCATTCCGCAAGCGTTTTGCTCATCGGATTGTTGGAGCTGTAAAACATCTGTGCCCCATAATACTGGCTTTGTTCAAATTTATTTTGGTGCACGGATATAGTGAGAGAATTGGGATTATCCTGCATGATTTTCAGTCTTTTTCTCATATCCGATTTCTTTTGCTTTGCAATGGTTTTTTCATTGGCATCGTGTATTGATTCATCTTTTTCCCGCGTCATTACTACACGAAATCCGTTTACCCTAAGAATATCTCTTAACTTGAGCGAAATTTTCAGGTTGATATTTTTCTCTAAGGAGCCATCCACTCCCGTAGCGCCTCCATCCATCCCGCCATGTCCCGGGTCAATGACAATCTGCTCTATTTCTGAAGTCTTCGTCATTGTTGGGATCGATTTCCCATTATGGATTTTCAAAAACAGTCCGACAATCAAACAAACAGCAACAGCGACAAAGAATATTTTAATCTTTTTATTATAGTACATAAAAGCCACCAATCCATCTCTTATTTAAAAAACTGCCATTTTGGCATTTATATAAATTTATGATGGAAAAGCTTTTAATTATTCCTGAAACTGGATAGGAAGGAATCTATTTTTTATTTCTGTATACGATTTTATCCGATAAAACAACTCCCTTAAAGCCCAGCCTGTATCCTATAGTAGTAATAAGCGGAAGCGCAAGCATGGATAAAATCCAAACAAATATTATAATCCAGGAAACATCTTTTGCTTCAAATATTTTTGGTGCCGTAATCTGTATCAGCGGCCAAATATGTGCATTTAACAGGCGATAAACTGCCATTATATCGCCAATGATTTGAAGCTTTGACAATATAAGCAGAATATTCAGAATCACAAAAGGCAGCATAGATATAAGTCCTATTTTCAGTCCTCGATACCTATCTCCCGAGTCTTTCCCAAAGTGAGCCAGATTTCTGTCGCGGTCGCCGTCCCCCCATGAGGGCCCGTATATTAAAGTACTAAATATTACAGCCACTAGTACTTGGGCAATGATATGCCCGATTAAATTATCTCCGAGAGAGAAAACAACCAATACCAAAATAATCGTTATCAAAATATTAATCCCTATGTTAGCAAAAGTACTTAAGCAAACCTTAAACAATGAATTTCTTTTCATTCTAATTTCATCCCCCTTTATGTCGGTGCGATTTAAATTCGTTATCCTTATTATACATGATTCGACCTTGGATAACAATATAGAGGAACAGATTTTATGGTTTGTAAAATCTGTTCCTCTATATTGTTTTATTTCGTTAATTTATATCTGTTATAAATCATATATAAGCCTTCAAGCGTAAGCGTCTTATCGATTTTTTTGAAAATCCCCGCTTGCTTCCCTATAAACTCGGAAAGTCCCCCTGTTGCAATAACATCGACTTTTCTTCCAAGCTCTTCTTCTATACAAGAAACAATGTTCAGCACTGCGCCCACATATCCGTAAATGGCACCGGACTGCATAGAATTCACCGTGTTCTTCCCGATAACGTTTTGAGGCCTGGACAACTCTACTTTGGGAAGCTTTGCCGCTTTGTTAAAAAGCGCTTCCATAGAGATTTTGATTCCCGGATAAATCAGTCCGCCTAAGTAAGCTCCCTCTTCGTCCACCACATCGAAAGTAGTTGCTGTTCCAAAGTCCACAATCACCAGCGGCAGTCCCTTGTATTTCCTGTGTGCCGCATATGCATTGACAAGTCTGTCCGCCCCTACTTCGCCTGGATTATCATATTTGTTAAGGATATCTACCTTTATATTCTCCCCAACGATCAAAGGTTCTCTTTTTAAATACTTCCTCATTGCGTTGGAGATTGAATACATGACCTGCGGAACAACCGAAGTAATAATAACATCTTCAATCTGTTTGATATTCAGTTGATGAATCATAAAAAACTGCGTCGTTAAGATCCCTATTTCATCCGATGTGATGTCTCTGTTGGTCACAAGCCTGAAATTCGCTTTTAATTTATCCTGTTCAAAAATTCCAAACTCCATGTTGGTGTTTCCAATATCTATCACAAGTAACATTTTGTCAAATCCTATCTTTTTATTAATGAATCACCCGTAAAAAGGTTTCAAAAACAACTTTTATATCAAACCAA
Organism: Oscillospiraceae bacterium; assembly: GCA_029240015.1. Classification (GTDB taxonomy): domain Bacteria; phylum Bacillota; class Clostridia; order Oscillospirales; family Ruminococcaceae; genus JARBTU01. Next base: position 2,167 of record JARBTU010000211.1, read on the forward strand.
AAGCTAAAGTCCTTAAAATACTCCAAATTATATTTCATTTTGTCGGGCAATATAAGGTTTACATAATCCTCTTCGGGATTTTCTGACCCCGAAAGAATTTCGTTCTCATCTGTGTATTTAATGCTTGCAACACTTGTAAGTCCCGGTCTTGTCAACAATGTCGCATACATTTCTTTTGTATATTTTCCAACAAACTTAGGAACTTCCGGTCTTGTTCCCACATAGGACATATGTCCCAATAGAATATCTATCATCTGAGGAATTTCATCCAGTTTCGTTTTTCTCAAAAACTTCCCTACTTTTGTAATCCTTACATCATCCCCTGTTGTAACCTGGGCTCCCATTTTGTCCGCACGGTCTACCATCGTCCTGAATTTATAAATCCTGAATGATTTGCCGTATCTTCCGATTCTTTCCTGTCTAAAAAAAACCGGTCCTTTGGAAGTCGTCTTAATAGCAATAAAAAGTATTAAAAAAACAGGAGAAAGCAAAATGATTCCTATTAAAGACACTGAAACATCCAGCAGACGTTTAAAAAAGAGACTGGTTTTCTTTTTTTTAAGAATGTTATAATAAACCAAGACTTCATCATTTTTCATGGTTTCAGGCAAATTTTTCCAATCTGCTATCAGCATAGCCAGCCCCCTTCTTTGCTACTTAAGTGCATTTGCAAATTTTTCTGCTAAAACTTTATAGTCATGATTTTTTACCACATAATTATATCCGTTTTCGCCCATTTGGTCTAGTCTTTCTTTCGATAAGTCCATCAAATCGCAAATTGCTTTTGCAATTTCACTGCTGCTTTCAGGTTGGATCGTGATACCGCAGTCGGCATCTTTTATCGGATCATTGCTTGCCTTGACTCCGTATATAATTGGCTTTTTGGCAAGCATATAATCAAATATCTTGTTCATCCCCACACCATACCGATAAAGGCTGCATTCTTTTGCCCCGATATAAAGGCAATCGGCGTATGACAAGATATCCTGAACTTCCCTTTTTTTAACAGATGGCAAAATAGTTATATTTTGATACTCGTTATCTTTTATTCGCTGCTCAAAGTCTTTCTTTAAGACCCCGTCTCCCACCATCACAATCTGAGCATTTTCCGGCAAAAGAAGCGAACAATCAAGCAAATCTTCTAACGCGTTCGCGGTCGCAAATCCGCCAAGATACATGACTATAAACTTGTCTTGTTTTCTATAACCATCCAAAAGCTCATGTTGAACCTGTGGAATCATTTCTCTTTCACTGTCCAAAACCACGCCGTTTGGTATCTTCACATAATTTATATTTTCATAACCCAATTCTTTGATGTGCTTATCGGCATCAGGTAATATGGATATTACTACATCGCTGTTTTGATAAGCAAAATGCTCCGCTTTTTGGATGATTTTAATAATTGGATTTTTTTCACCGAACCCATAAAGCTCCATGATGGAGAGAGGCCATATATCATGTATTTCATAAGCGGTTTTAGCCCGGCTTTTTTGAGCAATAGCTTTAGCGAGAA
>JARBTU010000011.1 GCA_029240015.1 Oscillospiraceae bacterium
TTTCAGTAAAAAGAGTGATGCGAATTCGCATCACTCTTTTTATGTGAAAATAAAATAGTAATCAATAGATGTGACTAAGCCTGTAAGCCGAGTTTTGTTGTTGTGACAATCTATCTTGGCAAGACGTCGCCGCCTTGCTCCTGCCACCAGTTCGGACCGTCGGACCAACGATAACATCCGTGTCGGTGTTGCATCGGATAGGGTTTACATAGCCACATTGTCTCCAATGTGCTGGTGAGCTCTTACCTCGCCTTTCCAGCCTTACCCAAAAAATTGGGCGGTATATCTCTGTTGCACTTTCCCTAGAGTCGCCTCCGGCTGCCGTTAGCAGCTATCCTGTCCTGTGATGCTCGGACTTTCCTCATGGTTTTATAAAAACCACGCTGCCACACAGCTTACTCACATCTTATATTTTACACGATTATGAACTGGATGTCAAATTGGTAAACATTTTTAACAATTGTTAATTTATAACAAAGAGATATTGTATTTACAAATGAAATATACTATAATAAGTTTGTTTTTAATAAACTATGATATCTTATCTTTATTCAGAAGGGAAATTTATGATGAAAAAACTTAGACCACTATACATTGTATTAATTGTTGTTGCCGTTCTTGCGGTAGTTATTTTCGGAATGACCGTCGGTTCTTACAACAACTTGGTTTCGCTGGAAACAAACGTGTCTTCGGCACAGGCAGATATCCAGACACAGCTTCAGCGCCGCACGGATTTGATTCCGAACCTTGTTAACACCGTGAAAGGTTACGCGAAACACGAAGAGCAGATTATGAAGGATGTGTCCGATGCGAGAGCGAAGCTGGCAGGAGCGCAATCTTTGGGAGAGCAGGCACAAGCAAATAATGAGATGTCCTCTGCTTTGGGAAGACTGATTGCAATCGCCGAAAACTATCCGGACTTAAAAGCCAATCAGAATTTCATTGCTTTACAGGACCAGCTCGAAGGAACAGAGAACAGAATTGCAACCTCAAGAAAAGATTATAATGACTCCGTTCAGAAATACAATAAAAAGATCAGATCTTTTCCGACCAATATTTTTGCAGGCATATTCGGATTTGAAAAAGCCCAGCTGTTTCAGGCAACTGAGGGGTCTGACAAAACTCCGGACGTTAGTTTTTAAGATGGAGTTTCATCTATTTAAACGTAAGGAGTGATTGGGATTAAGACTTATCGATTTTTTGTGGCGCTTGTACTAAGCTGTTTGATTTTCTCCATAGCTGGGTCGGCGGCAAATGAAGTTTCCTATCAGCCGACTGAAAAGTTTTTTGTGAATGATTTTGCGAATATTATTGATGATCAAACCGAAACGGAGATTTATAACCTTGGCGCAAGCTTGCAAGAACAGACCACAGCACAGGTTGTGATCGTGACGATTCCCTCTCTTAACGGCGAAAGCATCGAAGATTTTTCGATTAAGCTTGCAAGACAGTGGGGAATCGGACAAAAAGACAAAGACAACGGGATTTTGATTTTGCGATCCGTTGAGGAGCCTGCCATTCGAATTGAGGTGGGCAGAGGGCTTGAAGGAGCGGTTACCGACGCGAAATCAGGTGCCATTTTGGACGAATTCTTCCGTCCTTATTTTGAACAAAAAGAGTATTCAAAAGGATTTCTAGAAGGATACAAAGCGATTCTTTCGGTAGTATATAAAGAGTATAATATAGAAAATCCCGAGACGAAAGATTATTATAATCGAGTTCAACAAAGCGAACAGTCAACAGGCAAGTTTGGACTTGGCAAAACGATCCTTATTATTATTGTTGTTCTCTTTTTATTTGCCGGAAGATTTTGGTTTCCGATTTTGCCGTTCTTTGGAGGAAGAAACAACCGCGGCGGATTTTTTGGCGGAAGCAGCGGATTTGGCGGCGGCGGTGGTTTCGGAGGGTTCAGCGGCGGCGGCGGCGGCTTTGGCGGCGGCGGAAGTTCACGAGGGTTCTAGCTTTTCTTTAAAGAAAGATCACTTATAATTTACTTTTAAAAGAGTATATTGAACGCTTTTGCGTCTAATATACTCTTTTTGTATTAAATTGTAATAAAAGTGTAACTTGTTTTTCATAGGGTTTCAGAATATAATGTAGTATAATAATATCAAAGACGATATTGTCCATTCTATTCTTTAAAAGAAGGTGGCGTATGAATAAATTATTTTTAATATTAGTAATTTGCCTTATAATAAGTTGTTTTGCAGGATGTGGAGTAAACAAAAGCAATGCATTAATTGAAAAGACAAAGGTGTCGATGGAGGAAACACAAGAGGAAAAAGTAATTACCCGCGAACAAGCCGTGGATATGCTGAATACTGTTCCAAAAGAGAAACTTAGTCTCCCGGTTCCGCTTAAAGAATATAAGATTGTTTTTGATGATTCGTATACCCAAATTAACCGTAAGAATTTTTACGGGATTAATGCTTTTGTTCAGCTTGAAGGCGGGACGGAAAACATGGGCGTATTCTTTGTTGCGACAGATGGCTCGGCCATGTATAAAATTAATTCATCTAACGGTGAGTATGTAGCGCTTACAAATTAATAGATTTAAGATAAATAAAAAGGACGTATAAACATACGTCCTTTTTATTTATTGCTGCTTGGGTTCTTTCATCGTTAAAGAGATACGCTTTTTTTTAGGGTCAACATCAAGGACCCATACGGTAACAACATCACCCACGTTGACAGCGTCGATCGGGTGACGAATGTAGCGGTTGGTAATTTGAGAGATATGAACAAGTCCATCCTGATGAACACCGATGTCAACAAAAGCTCCAAAGTCGATTACGTTCCGGACCGTCCCTTTCAGTTCCATCCCCGGCTTTAGGTCAGACATTTCCAAAACATCCGAGCGCAGCAACGGCGGCGGAAGTTCATCTCTCGGGTCACGTCCCGGCTTTAACAACTCGCTGATAATGTCGTTAAGGGTGGGTTCGCCCACACCGACTTTTTGAGCAAGATTTGCTGTTCCAATTGCGGAAATTTTTTGGTCAATTTCAGCAAGGTTTCCGTTTGCAACGTCGGATAAAGAATACCCGCAAGCTTCCAATATGTTTTTGGTGGCTTCGTAACTTTCGGGATGGACACAGGTGCTGTCTAAAACATTCTTTCCGTTTGCGACACGCAAGAATCCGGCACATTGCTCATAGGCCTTCTTCCCTAGCTTTGCAACCTTTAAAAGCTGTTTTCTGTCTTTAAAAGCACCGTTTTCTTCCCGATAAACCACAATGTTTTTAGCAATTCCGCTGTTTATTCCCGCAATATGAGCTAGAAGAGAATGAGAAGCGGTGTTGAGGTCAACACCCACGGTGTTTACACAATCTTCGACGACACCACCCAACGCTTCGTCCAGACGTTTTTTCGGCATGTCATGCTGATATTGCCCTACCCCAATGGCTTTCGGGTCTATTTTTACCAGTTCCGCCAATGGGTCCTGAAGACGTCTGGCGATTGAAACAGCACTTCTGAGCGAAACATCAAATTCTGGGAACTCTTCCGCAGCGAGTTTGGATGCAGAATAAACCGATGCCCCCGATTCGGATACAATCATATAAGAAACTTTTTGATCAATCTCTTTGAGCATTTCAGCGACGAATGCTTCACTTTCGCGGGATGCAGTTCCGTTTCCTATCGCAATCGTGGTGACGTTGTGCTTTTTAATCAAAGATTTGAGTTTTGCTTTTGCTTCCTCCACTTTGCTTTGAGGAGGTGTTGGATAAACGACCGTTGTGTCCAAGACCTTTCCGGTATCATCTACGACAGCGATTTTACACCCTGTTCTGAATGCGGGGTCAAGCCCCAATGTTACCGAACCTTTTACAGGAGGCTGCATCAAAAGCTGGCGAAGATTTAAAGAAAACACCTTTATGGCGGATTCGCTCGCTTTTTCAGTCAAAGCGTTTCGGATTTCGGTTTCCAAAGACGGATAGAGAAGTCTTTTAAGGCTGTCTTCACAAGCCGCACGTACGGCCTGACCGCATTCGTTGTCCGAAACGACATATTTCCCTGTTATGATGGAAACAGCGTCTGCGGCATTCACATGGACGGATACTTTTAAAAATTCTTCCCTTTCGCCACGGTCAACCGCCAGAATCCTGTGTCCTGCAATTTTGTTGACCGGCTCGGAATATTCATAGTACATTGTGTAAACCGATTCCGCATTCGGGTCGCTTGCTTTGGAAACCACTTCTCCCGTACGGAAGATGAAGGCGCGAAGTTTTTTTCTTAACTCTGCATCGTCGGAAATATCTTCCGCAATAATATCCAGCGCGCCGTTTATGGCTTCCTCCACACTAAGTACTTGCTTTTCTTCATTGACAAACGGTTCTGAAACCATTGCAATAACAGTTTGGTTTTGTTGTGCCAAAATAGTTTCAGCAAGAGGCTGGAGTCCTTTTTCCCTTGCGATGCTTGCTCTGGTTTTCCTTTTCGGTTTATAAGGACGATAAATATCTTCTATTTCCGCGAGCGTTTGGGCCTTTTCGATAGCAAGGCGGATTTCATCTGTTAGTTTTTCTTGGCTCTTTATAGAAGATAAGATTTCTTCTTTTCTTTTTTCTAGCCCTCTTAAATAATTCAGTCGATCAAAAAGTTCACGCAGCACCTGATCGTCAAGAGAGCCTGTCACTTCTTTTCGGTATCTTGCGATAAAAGGGATGGTGTTCCCCGCATCAATGAGCTCCACGGTGTTTTTTACCTGAAATTCTTTTAATGAAAACTCCTGTTCAAGTCGTTTGAATAGTTCCATCCTGTTCCTCCTAAATCGTCTTTAATGTGAAGATATGTCGCGGGCTGCGGCACTAAAGCATAGGTGCAGCAGGTTTTTTAAACCATGCTGCACCTTAAAGTTGTTACCAATTAGGGTTTATTTCTTTATCCTGTGCGATTTTTTCAATATTCTCAATTGCCCTTTCCACATAAGCGGATCGAGTTACGAAACTTGCCTGGCCGTTTAATGCAACGGCAACGGTTCGGCTCTCGTAAGGGAAAAATTCGACAACGTCGCTCGACATGCTCTTATCACGATAATTATAGGTAATGGAATAAGAAGGAGAACCTGTCACCTTGGAAGTGGTGAACGAGTCGATTCCTACTTTTATCAAAAATTGATAGAATGCTTTGAATTTATCTTTTCCTACTTGTTTTCCATTGATTTTCGCAGAAATGGTATCTTCTTTTTGCTCTTCTCCGGAGCTGACTTCATTGGTTCCTGTTCCAAAGTCTCCGGTGATGTCAATGGTATATTTCTTGTTGCCATATTTGATCACAATGCTCGAAAGCGTGTCTAAAACAGGAGTCAAAATGTTTTGGGAGATGATATCCTTCACATTGGTGGTGAGCCACGACAAGCTTTCTTTGTCAATCGTATAAACGATGCCCGTGTTATCAAACATGATGTAGTAGCTTGTGATGGTTCCCTCGTAATCTTCTCCCGCAAGTTCTTCATCAGCAGCAGCAGAAAGAATTCCTTTTCCGACGGTTAACGTATGTGTTTTCCCGCCGTATTTGGCAGTTACGATCATTTCAGGTTTATCCAAACCGTACTTCTTTTTATCCGCTTGTGACGGATTCACTGTAACAGCTGACTGGGCGGTCATTCCCATAAACAGCGCAAGATAATCTTTGCATTTTTGAGCATCAAGCTGCGCCTCAAACGGGCTTTTGAGCTTATATGCGCTGGTCAACTCAGCCAAAGCATCATCTTGGTCAGGCTCTTTAAAATATACGATTTGAATTGGTTTGTCTAAATCTTTTCTTTCCACAGTAAAAGAGTTAATTTTCGGAAGAGCTTCCTCCTCGCCGATTGCTTCAGTCAGACTTAAGTCCAGAAAATCATACTTTGTTTTTAAAAATGGAGCGGCATCGGTGTCGGATACAATATAAACAGCACTTTTTCCGTCAATTTGAGCATAGACACCGCTGTTAGAACCGGCAGTCTTTCCAAGTTTGATTTTGAAAGTACTTTTGTCCTTGTAGGTAACAACACCTTGAGCCTGGGGTTTATCCAGCCCGTATTTCGCAAGTTCTTTCGGATTTTTTTCAATTTCTCTTGTCGCGGTCACCGCCGTTGCTTGTTCAAGTGAAGCAGTGTACTGATCCTGACTCTGAGGATATTTTTTAAGCTCATTTATAATCCAGTCATCAGCCTTGGCTCTATCAATCAAAAATTCACCCTTTGAATTTTTAACACTAACGGATACCATATCGGCATACTTGCGGGTATTAAGAACAATTGCTTCACTTGTGCTTGCGACACTTGACGTGTTGTCTGTAGGCACTTCCTTCTTAGTTAACAAAAGGAACACCAAAGCCCCAATCAAAAGAATCAGTATGATCGAGCCGATAACAAGACTTTTGATCTTCTTACTCATAAGTGCCTCCTGCGCAACCAAATGATTAATCCTAGAGCTAAAACAGCCAAAGGAAGAAGAATTACAAAACTAATTGAAAGCAGGTTTACAATACTTTGGGTCAGGCTGAGGCTTTGGGTACTAATTGATTTCGGAACAATCGTAAGACCTTCTTCTTTATTGAAAATCTTGTTGAATGCGTTTAAGAAGTATTCTCCGTTGCTTATTTGGGTTTCAGCAATCAATTGACTGTGTAACGCATCAATCGACCCAATAACCAAAACATTAGAAGTAACAGGAACATTATCGTAAACGGATTCTCTTGTACCCAAAACAACGGATCCATAAACGCCTTTTTTACCGTCTTTTGGAACCCAGCTGTCCTTCGCGTTAGAAGGTCTTACGACAGAAGTATCATAGGATTGAACCAAAACACTTGTTTTTCTGTTATCAGATTCCGCAAATGTAGTGGCTGTCAAAGGTCTGCTGTTTGGAATAAGAATAAACTGTTCTTTATCTACAAGTGCCTCGGTGAAAGCCGTGTCAACATATTCTTGAACGGTAAAAGTAGGATAATTCAGATATTTTGAGGTATCTGTTTCTACAACGTAGCCGTCACCTATGGTTATTCCCCAGTCTTTAGACAAAAAGCTTTCAAGCAAAGGAAGTTTTTTCTGTTCTGCATTAGCCAAATAGATCACATTTTTTCCGAACTTCCCATTGTTGTCTAAAAACTTGTCCAGCTTTTTAATTTGCTCTTCTTTATAGTCGGTTTGAGGAGCGCTGATGATAACAACACTTGCGCTGGCATCAATATCTTGTGTAAGAATATTGATACTGCTGGTTTCATAGTTATTCGCTTTTAGCAATCCATCTATTCCTGTATAATCAGCTTCATTATGCCCTGTTAGATAAACCGCTTTGATTGGATTTTTTTCGGTTACGAACATCATTGCCCCTGTAAGAGCTTGTTCCGCTTTAGAGGACGTAATGTCAGGAAGTTGCTGAGAGTTCGCATCATAATTCTCAGTATCAAAATTAAACAAATCGTCGACTGTTAATGATTTTGTTCTTTTGTCGCTCTTAATAATGATATCCCATGCGTTTGCTTGTGGGAATTCTTGTTTAATTTCCGGATTTTTATCCAGATCAACATATTTTAAAGAAACATTTTTGCCATATTGTTTATATTTCTTCAGAAGCTCGCTGGTTTGAGTAAAGTATTGCCCTTGAGCATTAAATCGGCTTTCATCCTGGGCAACAACAATGCTTATTTTGTCGTCCACTTTTTTCATATAATCAATGGTTTTATCCGATAGATTATAGACACCGCCCTTTGTAAGGTCAAAATTAATGGGATAGCGCTCAATTAAAATAGTCGCGATAATATTCACAAGAACCACTGCAACAATTAAACCGATCGTTACTATAGTTGCCAGAGACCCGTGCTTAAAACGGCGGCTTTTAAATATATTATTTTTCATAGATTTAAACTCCTTAACTCCAACGTTTTTTCTCTAGTACTCTTACGGTAAAGAAATTGAATATTACAACAACACTTATAAAATAGAGAACACTTGAGATATTAAAAATTCCCGTTGTGAATTCCCCGTATCTTGTTGAGAAAGAAATTCCGTCAATAATTTTCTTTACAATATCGATTGGTATAACCGAAGACAAGCCGTCAATCAGCATGAAAATCATCATAATAGCAAAGCCGCCGATTGCAGCAATCAATTGATTTTCAGTAAGCGATGAAATAAACAACCCGATAGAAATCAAAGCTGCGCCCAAGAGGATAAGTCCTACAAGGTTTCCGATTACAACAATCCATTCAGGCTGTGCAAAAATGTTTATGATTAAAGCATAAACAGGCGTAATCGCAACACCAACCAAGAACACGATTAATGCTGCAAAAAACTTCCCATAAACAAGACTGGACAAATTGAGCGGAGAGGTTAACAACAGCTGGTCAGTTTTTAGTTTCTTGTCTTCACTCATCAATCTCATTGTGAGAAGAGGAACAATAAACATTAAAACGGTAAACAAGCTTTGAAAAACGCCACTTAGACTGTTGGTGTCTGCAACAAGCGTTGTCCCTAAAAAGAAGTATCCTGAAAACAAATAATAAACGGCCAAAAAGATATATCCGATTGGGGATGAAAAATAGGAGCCAAGCTCACGACGGAAAATAGCCAACATTATTCGTCACCTCCGTCATTTTTTGGTTGTTCCTGTGGTTCCGGAGCAAGCCCTGTCTGCTCTTCTTGTGCTGATTGCTGCGTATAATCTACCGCAGCTTCATCGGCTATTTTTTCAATCTCTTCTGTTTCGTGCTCTTCAAGAATAGCTTCCGCTTGCTTACGGGCTTCTTTTTGAGCTTTTTTATCCAAAACAGGAGGAGCGGCATTGTCTTTGGTTAGTTGTAAGAAGATATCCTCAAGATTCAAGGCGGAATTCTGGAGCCCAAGAAGCGGCCAGTTCCTTTCGGATAAGCGCTTGAAAAGATCGTTTCTTACATCTGAACCTTCGGCGGATTCGATCAAATATTCAAATACGCCCGGTTCGCGTTCGCCCAGACAATCCACTTTTTTCATACCTTGAATAGAGGAGATAATCGGCCTAACCTCATTTTCAGGACCTTGAATCCTTACGGTGTATCTTGCATTGTGGCTTAGGTTTTGTGAGAGATTGTCCGGTGTGTCGTCAGCAACAATGTTGCCGTTGTTGATTACGACTACACGGTCGCATGTCGCCTGAATCTCCGGCAGGATATGTGACGATAGGATAATGGTATGTTTTTTACCCAGTTTTTTGATAACGTTTCTTATTTCAATAATTTGTTTCGGGTCAAGACCAACTGTTGGCTCATCCAGAATCAAGACGTCAGGGTTTCCTACTAAAGCCTGAGCCAGTCCCACACGTTGACGATAACCTTTTGAAAGGTTTTTAATCAACCGATGACTGACATCTGAGATTTTAACCAAATCACAGATTTCCTGCAAATGCGCTTTTCGTGGAAGCTTGCATTTTTTCAAGTCATAAACAAAGTTTAAGTAAGCGCTTACGGTCATGTCCAGATAAAGAGGGGGCTGCTCCGGAAGATAACCGATTTTGCTTTTGGCTCCCATAGGGTCGTCAAGAATATCCTTGCCTCCAATTTTGGCGGCCCCGCTTGAGGAAGAAAGATACCCCGTCAGAATATTCATGGTTGTTGACTTGCCCGCACCGTTCGGTCCGAGAAAGCCGAGGATTTCACCTTGGTTAACAGTAAAAGATACGTCGTTAAGCGCAACTTTTGAGCCGTAACGTTTGGTAAGATTTTGTACCTCGATCATTTTTAAAAAACCTCCGTCCTGCTTTTTTAAAAGCAAAGAAATATTCACATTTTCAAACCGGGTCAGAAACTTAAAACACACTCAACAAAAAGGTTGTGTGTCTTTTTCACATAAAAAATCATTTTCTATGAAACAAATCGCTTTCATAGCTATCTTATCATACCAAAAAACCAAAAACGATTTGTAAACAAACATTTAAAGTTTGTTATATTGATTAAGTGTTTTCATGTAGAAAATATTAAATTAGGTTATTTTCGACAAAATGAGTCTATATTTTTTTACTGAATCAGCGTTGTAAATAAAAACGCAATCGCATAGATGCGACTGCGCAAAATAGAAGCATTTGATTTTATCCACCAAGATAGGCTTTTCTGACTGCATCACTTTGAGCAAGTTCACTTGCATCACCCGACATGGTAATCTCCCCTGTTTCAAGGATATAAGCACGGTTTGCAATAGAAAGAGCCATGTGTGCATTTTGCTCAACAAGCAAAATCGTGGTTCCTGTTTTGTTAATGTCTTTTATGATTTGAAAGATTTCCTGAACAAGAACAGGAGAAAGTCCCATGGAAGGCTCGTCCAAAAGCAAGAGTTTCGGTTTCGCCATCAGAGCACGGCCCATTGCAAGCATTTGCTGCTCTCCACCGCTCAGCGTTCCCGCCAGTTGGGTTCTTCGATCTTTTAATCTTGGAAATCTTAAATAAACCTGTTCTAAATCCTGCCTGATTTCTTCCTTATCTTTTCTTAGATAAGCACCCATCTGCAGATTCTCCAAAACGCTCATGTCGGGGAAAATCCTTCTTCCTTCCGGAACCTGAGAAATTCCACTTTTCACGATTTGCATGGTCTTGGCTTTTTCTATATTCTCGTCCATAAATTTGATCTCGCCGCTCTTGGACGGCGTAATCCCCGATATGGCGCGAAGCGTTGTGGTTTTTCCTGCTCCGTTAGAACCGATGAGTGTAACGATTTCGCCTTGATTTATTTTGAGTGAAACATCTCTTAACGCATGAATCACGCCGTAATAAACATTAAGATTATTAATTTCAAACACGATGCGTAACCTCCCTTGATATGAATATAACTGTATTATTCAACTTGTTCTCCTAAATAAGCTTCGATTACGCGCTTATTGCTTTGAATTTCTGCAGGAAGACCTTCTGCAATAATAGAACCAAAGTCAAGGACATAAATTCTTTCACAAAGATTCATCACAAATTTCATATCGTGTTCAATCAAAATAACGGTCAAATGAAATTCATCTTTAAGCTTTACAATCAGTTTGGATAAATCCTCTGTTTCGCTCGGATTCATTCCGGCGGCAGGCTCATCCAGGAAAATGACCGAAGCACCGGTTGCAATCGCTCTTGCAATTTCAAGCTTTCTTTGTTCTCCATAAGGAAGATTCATTGCAAATTCAGCGTGTTTATCCTGAAGACCCACAAGGGAAAGGATATACATTGCTTGCTGCTCAAACATTTTCTCATCACGGATAAAGCGAGGCAGACGCAAAATCGCTTCAAAGATAGAGTGACGGATGTTTTTATGCATCCCGATTTTGAGATTGTCAACAACCGAAAGATTTTTAAAAAGCCTGATGTTCTGGAACGTCCTTGAAATCCCGTGACGAGCCGTAATATGGGGTTTCATGCCGTTGATGTTAATTTTGTTTCCATCCACATCTTTGAGGCGAACAGTTCCTGTTGTTGGAACATAAACCCCGGTCAAAAGGTTGAATATGGTTGTTTTTCCCGCTCCATTCGGACCGATAAGACCCAATAATTCACCTTGATTAACGGTTATATTTACATCGGATACGGCCTTAAGACCGCCGAAATTTTTATTTAAGCCACGAACTTTTAATACCGACATGCAATCACCTCTTTATTTCTTAGAGAACATACTGAGTTTAAGTTTTGGAAGAGAAAAAATTCTTCTTAATTTGACGAACAAAGGTGACTCACCAGATTTGAACAACATGATTAGAACAAGAAGTGCGGCGTAAATGATCATACGAACTTCCGCGAAATCCTGTAAAGCCACAGACAAAACATTAAGCGCAATTGCAGCAATCACGGTCCCCCAGATGTTTCCAAGACCGCCCAAAACAACAATCATCAAGATATCAATTGATTTCATAAAACCGAAATCCTTTGGTTGGATGACTCCGACATATCCGGAGTACATTGCTCCGGCAAGACCGGCAAAGAAAGTTCCCACCACAAAAGCAAGGATTTTGATGTTGGTAAGGTTGATTCCCATAGACTCTGCGGCGATTTCGTCCTCGCGAACAGCAATACAGGCACGCCCGAATGATGATTTGAGTAAATTTCTTATCACAATAAATGTAATAACTGCGCCGAAGAAAACAACCTCAAAATTGGTGTAAAGAGGGATACCCGAAAGACCCGCAGCTCCACCCAAAAGATTCTGATCCACGTTTTGAACAACAATTCGGATAATTTCTCCAAGACCTAATGTTGCAATCGCCAAATAGTCGCCCTTGAGTCGAAGCGTCGGAATTCCGATTAAGAATCCGATAAAAGCGGCAGCACAAGCACCAATCAACGCCGCCAAAAGAACGTTTAGAAGGCTGTCAGACGTTTTCATGACAAACAGAGCGGCAGAATAAGCGCCGATCGACATAAATCCGGCATGTCCCAAAGAGAACTGACCGGTTATTCCGGTGATTAGATTAAGCCCAAGCGCTAATGTAATATCAATAAACATTTTTAATACAATGGTCTGATAAAAAGGATTGATAACATTCACCTGCGGAAGCATAAGAATCTTAATCAATACATAGGCGACAGCAACCGAAACTAAGCCAATAAGACTTTTCGTAATTGATTTGTTTTTCATATCCGTCACCACCCCCTATACCTTTTCACGAACGTTTTTGCCAAGAATACCGGCTGGACGAACAATTAGAACAATAATGAGTATTGCAAAGGCAACCGCGTCCTTATAAGAACTGGATAAGTATGCACTAACCAAAGTTTCGATAAGCCCTAAAAGTATTCCGCCAAGCATTGCACCCGGAATGCTTCCGATTCCGCCGAAAACGGCAGCGACAAAAGCTTTAAGTCCGGGCTGAACACCCATCAGAGGACTAATCGTATACATTGCGCCAAGCATTACGCCCGCAACAGCAGCGAGAGAAGAACCCAAAATAAACGTAAACGATATGGTTCGATCTACACTGATTCCCATCAGCTGGGCTGCGTCTTGGTCGGAAGAAACCGCACGCATTGCTTTTCCAAGCTTGGTACGCTTAATTATGTATTGAAGCACAATCATCATGATGATTGTAGTTGTTATAACATAAACTTGTTCAACATTGATAGATAAGGCGCCCAATGATAATTTTCCCGCACCAAGCGCTCCTTGTGGATAAGTTTTTGATGTTGCACCCACAAAATACATCATAACGTATTCAAGCAAAAATGAAACACCGATTGCAGTAATCAATACGGTAATCCTTTGTGCGTTTCGGAGTGGCTTGTATGCAACTCTTTCGATGATAACACCCAAAATCGAGCATACAACCATTGCAATTAACATGGAGGGAATAAATGGTATGTTAAAGAGGGCAACACAAGCGTACCCCACATAAGCACCAATCATCATAACATCACCGTGAGCAAAGTTTATGAGTTTGATGATTCCATAAACCATTGTATATCCCAAGGCCACAAGAGCATAAATGCTCCCGATTGAAATCCCGTTAATCATTTGCTGTAAAAATTGTTCCAATCAATGACACCCTTTCTTTTATCTGTGCATTTTATAAGTCAGTATGTTTTGTCAGTCTTTCAATATTGCATAAATAACAGTTCAAAATCTAAAAATAGAATAGAGCGGTTATTTATACAATATTAGCAAATGGCATACACAATTTAAAAGCAATACTAAGACGGCAACTTTTGTTGCCGTCTTAAGTATTTTCTTAAGAAGATAAATTTAATGCAATACTTGGATTAGCCGCCAATTTTTGTACGGAATGTTTGCTCACCGTTTTTGCACTCAATAACAACGGTTGATTTAACAGGGTTGTGTTGAGCATCAATGGTGAACTTACCGGTTACAGCATCAAAATCTTTTGTGTTAGCCAAAGCTTGCTGAATCTTTGCAGTATCTGTCCCGCCTGCAGTTTTAATAGCGGCAACAACATATTTAGCCATGTCATATCCCAAAGCATGGAATGCATTTGGATCTTTGCTGTATTTTTTCTTGAAAGCATCAATAAAAGTTGTTACTTCAGATGAAGTGTCTTTTGAAGAATAGTGGTTTGTAAAGAATACGTTGGTCAAATTCTCTTTTCCTGCAATTTTTGCAAGGTCGGGAGAATCGTAGCCGTCCGCACCCAAGATAGGTTTGGTAATGCCCATGGAACGAGCTTGTTTTACGATAAGGCCTACTTGCTCATAGTAACCAGGAAGATAGATGATATCAAAGTCTTTATCTTTTATTTTTGTAAGTACAGCGTTAAAATCTTTGTCTGTTGATGTAAAGTTTTCCTCGGAAACAATGGTTCCGCCTGCACTGGTAAAGGATGATTTAAAAGCGGTTGCAAGACCCTTTGAATAGTCGTTTGCGTTGTCAGCAAGAATAATTGCTTTTTTTGCTTTAAGATCAGAAGAAGAGAAGTCTCCCATAACTTTCCCCTGGAAGCTGTCGTTGTAGCAAATTCTGAATGTGTAATCATTAAGTTTGTTGTCTTTGATGGTTACATCGTCTGCAGTTGCAGAACAGCTGATAACAGGAACCTTATATTTGGTAGCTACGGCATTCGTTGCCTTTACAGCACCGGACGTTGCAGGACCCATGATTGCACACACGCCCTCTTGTGTTGCAAGCTTGGTTGCTACGTTCATGGCTTCATTATTGTCAGATTTGTTGTCAATCTTAACAAGTTTGATTTGTTTTCCGTCGATACCGCCTGCTGCATTAATTTCCCCAACAGCGAGTTCGATTCCTTCCACACAGCTAATACCATATTGGGCAACATCACCGGAAAGCTCATAGTTTAATCCAATTTTGATCTCGTTTGCGTTTGTAGTGCTGTTTTTACAGCCGGCAAACATTGAAACAGGCATTGCTGCGGCCATACAAAGCGCAACGATTTTTGCTTTTTTCATTTTTCAACCACTCCTATAAATATTTTTATTTGAATAAAATATAAACCAATGCTATTAAAACATATTAACAAATTATAAAAAAAGTGTCAATATATAATAAAATAAAAATCTGCTTGTATGATAAAAATTTTTAGTTGGTTTTCTAAAAATTGCTGTTATCTTCTTATCCGTTTGATTTTAATAGGACACCCTATTCCTGCAGCAATATCCATTCTTCAAAAAATTGTTCGTGCAAAGTTTTTTGGTGTTCAAGTTGATCGCACAGATCTTTTAAAAGCTCAAAGTCGGATGCGTTTTCAGGCAAAGAAATTTTTTCGTGCAAGGAGGAAATCTCTTGCTCAGTTTCGGCAATAAGGCGCTCAAGCTGCTGGACTCTCGTTCTTTTTTTAGTGTCCTCGCTTCTTTGCTGACGGCTTCGGTAGTTTGATTTGTTGTCAGACTCTTTGTTAGGTTGGACAAGCGGGAGTTCTTTCACGGCCGCTTGTTTTTTGGATTCCATATAATCATCAAAGTTCCCGTTATAAACTTTTAAACCATCACGA
>JARBTU010000212.1 GCA_029240015.1 Oscillospiraceae bacterium
CCTCAGTCATTTTATATCTTATTCCATAAGTAGGAATTTCTACTGATATTATACCTTGCTTGTGGACTAAAGTCAATCACACTGGTTTCCCCATATAAAAAAGCTATAAAAATACAATCAACCGTATTTTTATAGCTTTAAACTTAATGTTTGTATGTGGAGGCATTCGTAAAACCTTCCTGCAGGTCTTCAATATAGTCAAAGGACTTTCCGGTTCCTATTGCAACACATTCCACGGGGTTATCCGCCAACACTACGTTTACTTTAATCTCGTTTTTAATCAACTCCGGAAGCCCCTTAATCATCGCTCCACCGCCGGTCAGGACAATTCCGTTCGTATAAATGTCTCCCACCAGTTCAGGTGGAGTCGAATCTAAAACAGAACGGACGGACGTTAAGATTTGTGAGGCTTGAGCAATAAGAGAAGGATAAATATCTTCCTGAGAAATTTCAATCTTCTCCGGCAGCCCTTTAATCAGGTTTCTTCCTTTAATAATTGTTTTAATGTCCGGGTCGGGATTATAAACACACCCGATTTCTCTTTTGATTTTCTCTGCCATTTTTTCGCCTATCAGAATCTTATGAGTAGACGACATATATTTGATAATTGCCTGATCAAAATGATTCCCTGCCACCCGAATGGATTTTGATTTTACAATTCCACTTAGCGAAATCACAGCTACATCGGTTGTTCCTCCGCCAATGTCCACAATCATCTGACCGTTTGGTAAGGAAATATCAATCCCAGCTCCAATCGCGGCGGCAATCGGCTCTTCAATCAAATAAACCTTCCTCGCACCTGCACTAACTGCGGCTTCCACAACTGCGCGTGATTCCACATCCGTTATAGCGGATGGAACACAAATGGTCACCCTTGGCTTAATCATAAGCGTTCCGCAAACTTTTTTAATAAAATCTTTTATCATAATTTCCGTCATCTCATGATCGGAAATAACGCCGTCTTTTAAAGGTCTTTTTGCATTTATATATTCCGGAGTGCGTCCGAGCATTTTATATGCTTCTTCTCCCACCCCTAAAACTTTTCCGGTAATCGTGTTCACCGCAACAACAGAGGGCTCTTCCAAAACAATACCTTTTCCACTCATATAAATGATAATGGTAGTTGTCCCCAAATCTATCCCTATGTCCATTCCAGCCATTTTTGCACCTCTATTCTATCATTTTTATCCAAAATTCAACAATTACAATCATATTAACACATTTTTTTATTTTATACAAGAGGTTGTGCCGATTGTTGCGCAAATTATTGTTTTTACTCCGTTTTTCTTCAAAACAATCGAACATTCGTTCAGCGTGGAGCCGGTCGTAATCACGTCATCACAAAGCAATATGGTCTTGTCTGTTAGATCAATGCCATTCAAAACTTTAAAACAGTCTTTCAGATTTGCTTGTCGCTGGGCTCTGTTTAAAGAATGCTGCTTTCTTGTTTTGCTTTTCTTCACAATAATATTGTCACATTTTTTATTTATTCTCTTCGCCAGTTCTTTTGCCAACTCTTCCGATTGATTGTAGCCACGCTTCTTTTTATCAGATGAGCACATCGGAACCGCAGTCACAATATCTATATCGTTAACATCAATACAATGTTTTAATCGCTTTTCCAAATAAAATGAAAGGTTTTTGGCGAAATGCTGTTTGTTGTGAAATTTCATCTGCTTAATCGCGTAAGCACAACCCAAATCATAATAAAAAGGAACGATTACTTTGTCAAAACAAAAATCGTTTTTATTACAGCAACATGGATCATTTCCGCAGTTAAGGCAAATCCCCTCACGAACATAAGGTAATTGCTGTTCACACTTTTCACAACAATTCATGGCTTCTTTCATAATTTCGCCGCAGAAAGGACATCTTTTAGGAAAAAACAGCCCTTTTAGGGTGTCAAAAAGCATTCATACCACCACACTCTTTTTATTAAAAAGCCATTCCGTTTGATAAGAAATATCCAAGTCCTGTGTATCTTAACATCTTTCGATTATTGCTCACCATATACTCCAGTCTTTTTTTAGAACCGACGATAATCAATATCTTTTTTGCCCGCGTCACAGCGGTATATAAAAGGTTTCTAAAATACAGTTTATCAAAACCGCCCAGAATTGGAATGACAATAGCATTAAACTCACTGCCCTGGCTTTTATGGACAGTTATTGCATAAGCAAGTTCCAGCTCATTCGCCATTTCGAATGTATAATAAGCAATTCTTAGGTCAAAATCGATGCACATCACACGATTGGATTTATCAATCATGCGAACAATTCCGATATCCCCGTTAAAAATCCCCAGTCCTTTTTCATCCTCTTTCATCCACGAAATGTCATAATTATTTTTAATCTGCATCACTTTATCTCCTTCACGGAAGGTATAAAAGTTATGGCTGAATTCCGCTTTCTCGGATGATTTGGGATTAAGCTCCTGCTGAAGCTTCTTGTTGAGTTCGATTACCCCCAGCTCGCCCTTCCTGCTTGGACACAAAACCTGTATGTCATCAAATGGGTTGAAACCATAGCTTGCAGGCAGTCTGTTGGCACACAACTCCATCACTGTCTTCTGCGCTTCTAAAGGGTCAATCCTTTGCATAAAGAAAAAATCATTGTCTTTTTGTGAGGTGTTCGGCATATTGCCCCTTACAATGCTATGGGCGTTGGTAACGATTAGGCTTTGTGCGGCCTGACGGAATATCTGGGTCAGCTGAACCGTCGGAATACAATTCGAATCAATCAAGTCTTTTAATACATTTCCCGCTCCGACTGACGGAAGCTGATCCGAATCACCAACCATAACCAACTTGCACTTGAGCGGCATGGCCCTTAACAGCGAATCGAAAAGCAATGTGTCAATCATAGACATCTCGTCCACAACCACCACACTGCAATCCAGCATGTTTCTTTCGTTCCTTGAAAAGTTTATTCTGTCATGCTCACCAAATTCTACTTCCAGCAACCTGTGTATGGTCTTTGCCTCTTTTCCTGTGACCTCGGAGATTCGTTTTGCCGCACGCCCTGTAGGAGCCGCAATCAATACTTTATTCCCCTGCTGTTCAAGGAGTTCTATAATCGCGTTGAGCGTCGTTGTTTTTCCTGTTCCCGGTCCCCCTGTAAGAATCATCACCTGATTGATTAGCGCTTGTTTGATTGCCTTTCGTTGAAGGGTCGCATATTCTATATTGCATTCCCCTTCAAAGATGTCGATGACTGTATCCAAAGAATCTTCCTCTTCGGGCGGTTTCCCTACCATCAGTGTGAGCCTTGAAGTAATATAACTTTCAGCCGTAATCATCACGGGAAGATAAATATACAGCTTACCCCTGTCTATCGCATACAAATTGCTCTTTTCTATCTCTTCTTTCAAAACGGTTTCAATCAAATTCTCTTCGACGTTCAGAATATTATAAGCGGCCAGAACAAGCTTGTCCTCCGGCAGGCAAGTGTGTCCGTTAGACAGATTTTTTATCAGGACATAGCTAAGTGCCGCTTTTATCCTGCAAACACTGTCGGTCGGCACCTCCATTTCTTTTGCGATATCATCCGCTGTGGCAAAATTAATTTCAAATTCATTATTACAAAGAGCATATGGATTATCTTTAACCATTTCGACAGCCATCACGCCCCA
>JARBTU010000213.1 GCA_029240015.1 Oscillospiraceae bacterium
GGTCATAAAAGGAATATCGGAACATCATTTTGAGCAGTTTGAACCGATATATCTGGAAGGATTGAGAAGCAAGTCAGGCAACTTACGGATTGCTTGTGTAAAAGCGCTGGGGGATATCGCGAAAACTAAGTATGAGCAGCAGCTGATAACCGCTTCTCATGACATTGAGTGGAGTGTCCGATCTGCCGCAGTGCAAGCGCTTTCAAAAATTCCTACCCCAAACAGTATGGATGCAGTTGCCAAAGCAACCCAGGACAAAGAATGGTGGGTCAGATACAACGCGGCAAAAACGCTCGTTGAAATGCCGGACGGACTGGAGTATGCTGAAAAAATATTTAATGGTTATGATAAGTATGCGGCAGAGGTAGTTAAATACGTTCTATACAGAAGAAATGAAATCAACAATTAATAAGGGAGATTGCACATGAATATACTAAGAAATTTTATACACTTCTTTAATATATTTTGTATGGCGTTTACCCTTATTTTAAGTACTCTTTATATTTGGCAGATGTTTGTATCCTATTTTAGGATAAGAGAAAACAACAAGCGAAAAATCGCAATTGATTATGAAAGATATACCGATTCGGACAATACCCTGCCAGTATCTTTGCTGATACCTGCCCATAATGAGCAGGAAAACATTGTTGATAATATCAAGTCCTTAATGAAAATGGATTACCCCGAATTCGAACTTGTTGTAGTTAATGATGGTTCGACAGACAACACGCATGAAAAAATTATAACTGCTTTTGGGCTTCGTGAAATTGAGCATGCGGTGAAGGTTTCTATTCCTACAAAAGAAATCCGAGGTATTTATTATAACGCAAAATACCCCAATCTATTGTATGTCGATAAAGAAAACGGCGGAAAATCGGATGCACTTAACGCAGGGATAAATGTATCATTTTATCCTTTGTTTGCGTGCCTTGATGCCGACTCAAGGCTTGAAACGGATGCTATCCTTAAGCTTTCGATGGAATTTTTAAAGGATACGCAAACAGTTGTTGCGGGCGGGCTTGTCCGCGTGGCGAACGGCTCCGTGATTGAGAACGGTGAGTGGAAGAGCTTCAGGATTCCCGAAACCATTGTCGAGCGGTTTCAGATCGTGGAATATTTCAGGGCCTTTTTATCGGGAAGAGTCAGTTGGGGACCAACCAACTCGCTGCTGATTGTCTCGGGTGCATTTGGATTATTCAACAAAAGTGTCGTGATTGAATGCGGTGGATATAAGAACAACACAATTGGCGAAGACATGGAAATCATCATTAGAATCCATGAGTACTTAAAAAAGAAAAAGGCTAAATACAACATTCAGTTCAGAGAAGACGCTGTTTGTTGGACACAAGGACCTTCATCACTAAAAGATTTAAGAAGCCAAAGGAGACGTTGGCAGATTGGCTTATTCGACTCTCTTTTGAGCCATAAAAAGATGATATTGAATCCAAGATACTCGTTTGTCGGCATGCTTTCTATGCCGTATTATTGGATATTCGAGCTGTTGGGTGCTCCAATTGAAGTGTTGGGTTACTTTATCATTCCGATATCGCTTTTTGTGGGCGAATTAAGCCTCAAGTTTTTTTTCTTTTACTTAACCATTGCCACTTGTTTGGGTATTATTTTATCCATTGGAGGGCTCATACTCGAACAAAAAACGGATAAAGGGTGTATGACCCCAAAACAGTGTCTGCATTTAACGATTTATGCTTTTTTAGAGAACTTCGGCTACAGACAACTGATTACTCTTTTCAGAGTAGAGGGAATGCTTAAATATAGAAAACTGAAAACCACTTGGGGTAAAATTAAACGTAAAGAGTTTAACAAATAGCAACGGAGGGTTTCATGAAAAAAGTAATAGTAGTTGTGCTGGCTTTAGCGATAGCCGCGGCAATCGTTGTTCAGACAGGCTTGCTTGAGGGAATGGGAATTCATAAGATACGTTTTTCTGACAAACAAGAAAATACTTCTCAAAATGATAAATACAGTTATGTTACCCAAGGTGATTTGAGCTACAGAGTAAAAGCAGAGGGCAACTATTTTTATGTGTTTAAAAAAGGAAACTGGGAAAAGCAGTTCATGAAGGGGGTCAATATCGGAGCGGGAAGACCGGGAATCTTCCCGGGGGAGCTTTCGATAACCTATGAAGAGTATTACCGATGGTTCCAGTACATCAGCGATATGGGTGCAAACTCCATTCGTGTTTATACGACGCTCAGGCCGCAGTTTTATAATGCCCTATACGATTTTAACCAAAAGGCCAAGAATCCGCTTTATCTTTTCCAAGGAGTTTGGATGAATGAGGAAGACATCCAGTCTTTGAACGATGTGTATGCTCAAAATCAAAAAATTGCGACAGAATTTACACAGGATGCGCTGGATATAGTGGATATTCTGCACGGTAATAAAACCTTGCCGACAAGGGCAGGATTCGCTTCGGGAACGTATACGGCGGACGTGTCCAAATACTTGGCAGGCATCATTATCGGTATGGAATGGGATCCTAAGTTTGTGAAAAATACAAATGAAGCGAATACAGAGAAAAATACTTTTGACGGAGAGTATTTGTATACCATTAACGCGACACCGTTTGAGACTTTTTTATGTACCGTTGGAGACAAAGTCATCCAACATCAGACAAAGTCGTATAAGTTCCAAGTACCGGTTGCTTTTTCAAACTGGGTGACGACCGACCCGCTTTCCCATCCCAACGAACCGCATGAAGATGAAGACCTTGTAACCGTTAATATGGAAAACATTAAAAGCAGAGATACTTTCTTGCCAAGCCAGTTTGCATCTTACCATATTTATCCGTATTATCCCGACTCGTTTAATTATCAGGAAGACTATATTTCGTATAAAGACTCGGATGGCAAGATTAATCCATACAGGGCTTATTTAAAAGATTTAAAATCTGCGCATACGATGCCAATTTTGGTTGCTGAATTTGGAATCCCCGCATCAAGAGGAATGGCACACGAAAATATTCATACGGGATATAATCAGGGATTTGTAGACGAAACCAAACAGGGTGGGATGCTCTTGGGTATGATGGATTCGATTTATGAAGAGAATTATGCGGGCGGACTCATATTCTCCTGGCAGGATGAGTGGTTCAAAAGAACCTGGAATAATGTAAACTTTGATGTTGCCGACAAAAGGCCATTTTGGTCCAATGTTCAGACCAATGAACAAGCATTCGGAATCCTTTCGTTTGACCCGGGAGCGAGCAAAAGCGTCTGTTATGTGGATGGAGATAAAACCGATTGGGCAGGAATGACGCCGACGCTTGTGAGCGGTAACGGAAAGCTTTATATGAAGAGCGACGAAAGATATGTTTATTTTATGGCGGAGCTTTCTGATTTTGATTTTAAGAATAATACACTGCTTATTCCAATCAATACAATTGAAAGTCAGGGGAATACAAAGTACACTGCCCAAAAAGTCACATTTGATCAGGATGCTGATTTTGTCATCAGTATTCATTCACAGGATGATTCTAGAATCGTAGTGGATTCTTACTATGATGCGTTTTATTATCTGTATGGAGAGCAGTATCAAATGATTCCTAAAATATCAGATATCAGAAAAAAGAACACAGGAAGATTTAACACGATGCAGATGTGTTATA
>JARBTU010000214.1 GCA_029240015.1 Oscillospiraceae bacterium
TCTATCGTTTTTCCGTCTTCAATTCTGATGACTCTTTCATCTCCCGACAGGATAGAGGTATCATGTGTTGCCATAATCAGAATGGAATCTTTTTTATGACTTTTTAAGATGCTGATAACTTCAGAAGCGGTTTGATGATCAAGGGAAGCAGTGGGCTCATCCGCGAAGATGACGTCGGGTTCGTTCATCAGTGCTCGGGCAATTGCGGTCCGCTGACGTTGTCCCCCGGACATTTGGTGCAATTTCTTACTCATATGTTGGCTAAGTCCAAGCTGTATAAGAAGCTCTTCAGCTTTTTCTTTGGTTTGTTTATTAAAAACGCTTTTACCAAGCATAACATTCTCTATAACACTTAAGTAGGGCAACAAAAAGTGCATCTGAAAGATAAAACCAAAGTGGTCTTTTCTGATATCAGAGACATTTTTATCGTTTTGGGAGGATAAAGAGATATCCTGATAGAATACCTGCCCTTTTGTAGGGCGCCGCAGAGAAGAGAGGAGATAAATTAGAGAGCTCTTTCCACTGCCTGACGGGCCCAGTAATATGACATTTTCCCCTTTGTTAACAGTTAAATTAACATCATCCAGAATGGTTTTGGTCTTCTCTCCATCCGGATATTCAAGATAAAGGTTGGAACAACTAATCATATTTAATCTCTCCTTTCAATAACAGCAATGGCATCCCATTTTTTGAATTTACGCAGAATTGGGAATGCGGCACAGATTAATACCATTACAGGAATGAAAAGAGTATTTATCAAGCCTGTGGATGTAAAGAAGTACAATGTTTGTCCTTTTGAGGCAAGAACGAAATGATTTAGTGCGGAAATCATCCCCATGGATAAAAGATATCCCAACAGCCAACAGACTACCGAGAGTGCGGTCAGTTCTTTCAGAATAAGCCTGTTGATAAAGCTTTTTCGATATCCCATGGCGTATAAAATACCAAATTCGTCCGATCTTCCTATATAGATAATGAAGACCAAGGCGCCAACCGATATCGAGAGAATAAAAACAACCACGAAGATGATAATCTGAAGTAAAATGTTCATGGAAGCAATTTGACTGTCGATGGTCTCCTTAAGAGAAGTATAGTTATATATCATCGCTTGCTTTTTATCAATCTGATCGAGCTTTTCGTTGAGTTTGTCCATTTGTCCTTCTTTAGGAACTACGATTAGCGCCATCGGTTTATCTGTAGTGAGTCCCGCGTTTTTATAGGTTTCGGCTGAAATGGATTTGTTTCCAAATCCGATGAGCGCTTCTCCCTTTAAACTGCCCACGATTTTGTATTTTCCTGGAAGCCATTCATCGTCTTGCATATCGTTGCCTATGTAATCTCCGATTTTCAAGTTCTTGTTTTTAAGCACACTTTCGTGCAGTGCGACTTCATATTCTTCACCGTGAGGCAGTCTTCCCTCCGAAAGCGACATATGGGTGATGTCCATGATTTCTTTTAAATCATTTTCGTTGGTGATGAAATAAATAGGGGAGGAGGTGTTTCCCATTAGGGCCTGAAACGATGTGTTGCTGTCAATAACATTTACAACTTCTTTTGTTTCGGGAAACGATTTTATTTTATTTACCACTGAATCCTTGATAAATAATTCATTAGAAGTTTTGGAAACAGCCGAACAATATTCATAGGGTTTGAGATTTGCATTCATTGCGTCTGTAATAATGCTGGTAACCAAAGATGTAATAAAAGAAACCACTGTAACAGACAGCATTAATATAATTATAATAACAGCGGTTCTTCTCTTGTTTTCTACGAAGTACTTCATAGGCGATAAAGGTTTCATTCATTCAACTCCTGATTTTATTAGATTTTGTAAGATATGTATTAGTGGATTAACGCTAAAATATAGTTGCTTTCCTGATTATATCAGACTAAAACAAAATTAACAAATACTTTCTCACCCCTTTTGTTAGATGGTTAACTACTTGTGTGATTAACTATATCTTATTGATTTTATTTTGTCAAGCTTTTTAATGGAAAAAAATTAAATCCCTTCACTCGATTTGAATATCGTGTAAAGGGATTTATTGTTAACGATTGGGCAATTTTTTTGAATGTGGCTACATGTTTTCTTCTTTCAGTGCGTCAATAATATTCTCTTTTTTTATCTTTGCGCTCGAATACAACATGGTTGCTGTTACGATAATAAAAATCAGTACAATCCCAACACAATAGCTCACCCATGGAAAGATAAATCCCAGATCAAACGAATTCTCTTGGAACCGGAACAGAAGAAGAGAAACCACTACACTGAGAGGCAGACCGTAAAGCAGTGCTTTCATCCCATAAAAAATACTTTCAAATCGAATCATTTTGTTAAAGCCTTGAGGCGTCATTCCCACCGAGCGCAGCATGGCAAACTCTTTGCGGCGCAAGGCAATGTTGGTCGATATGGTATTAAAGATGTTAGCAAGACAGATTAGACTAATCAATATAATAAATCCATATACAAAAACGCCAAGAAAGAGCAGCATGTCTTGTTCGGACTTCGCCTTCGCTGTAATGTTGGTTACAAATAGCTCTCCTTTGGAAAGTTCTTTTGAAAAATCGTTAATCTGTTTTTCCAGCTTGTCGCTGTCGCTTGTGTTTAGGAATAAGTTTTGGTCAGGGTCTTGTGGTTCGTCAGAGAGCTTTGAGCTTAACGGTAAAAAAACCTTTTCGCTTACGATAAATGAGATTGTATGATAAGAGCTGTTCAGTACACCCATCGGTCTTTGAGATGTTATAGCTCCCAAAGTGAGGTTCATACCTGTAGGTTGTTTCTCTTCATCCGAAGCAAAAGAAAGAATCTCGACCTGCTGACCCGGCTTCATAGACAAAGCTTCACCGGCGGTATATTTATCGTCACCTATATTTTTTGCATAATTGATAGCAATGGCCTTAGGCGTACTTTCATTTTGGTAATCATCAGGATCTACACCGATACTTTTTGCGTATGTGTCAAACGAATTTTCGTCAAGACAATAAAACTGCGCAGAAAGATCATACTTTGTTTGATCGTTCTGGGTAACAATCTGTTTGAGTGTTTCAGAAACTTGTGAAGCATCTAAAAGCATGTGTCCCAGGCTCGTTTTAATGGTTGAGGATTCTGTGACAAGGTCAAGTCCGGAAATTTTGCTGTATACATTTTTAATGTCTTCAACAGAAGAATTACTGCTCCTTACCCAAATATCGAAATTATAGCCTTCTGTGCTGACTTGAGATGTTTCTTTCAGTATAGAAGCGTAGTTGGAAACTGTGAGGAATAAAACAATGCTGATTATTAAGGATAAAACAGTAGCCCGATATTTTTTCCGGTTTCGTTTTAAATTTTTTAGCGCAATTTCACCTTCAAAACCAAATAAAATACGTGTCAATCGAGCAGTTTTCACTTTTTTTCCGGTCAGCTTTATTTCCTTTGACTGACGGATAGCATCAATCGGCATGATTTTGGAGGCGCGTCTTGCAGGAATCCATGCGGAAATCAGAATAGTCAAGACGGCAAACACAATAGCTACTGCAATCGCCAAAGGAGATATAACCAACTCAAGACCTGTTGATGTGAAAGTTGTAAAACTTTGAAGCAAAGGCCGTATCGCTTTAATCG
>JARBTU010000215.1 GCA_029240015.1 Oscillospiraceae bacterium
GCAAAACAGGCCGGTTTTGTTCCAATAGCCGAGTTGACCGACGACCCTAATGCCAAGTCTGATGACATCGTTAAGAAGGGCGACGAAATTGATTTAATTGTCCTCAAAGTGAATGATCAGGAAGGCACCGTAATGCTTTCTAAAAAGCGCTGTGATGCTGAAGCCGGGTTTGAAGTAATTTCAAAAGCATATGAAGAAGGAACAATATTAGACGGTGTTGTTACCGATGTTGTAAGAGGCGGGGTTTTGGTTCTTACCAATTCTGTTAAGATTTTTATACCTGCATCCCAAGCATCCGGAGCTCGTGTAGAAAATCTTGAAGAACTGCTTAGAAAACCGGTTCAGTTTAAAATTATTGAAATTAAAGAAAACCGCAGACGTGCAGTTGGTTCTGTGAGAGCGGTTGTGAAAGAACAAAGACAGGCTGTTGCTGAGAAGTTCTGGTCTGACATCGAAGTAGGAAAGATTTATAAAGGTGAAGTGAAGTCACTAACTTCCTTTGGTGCTTTTGTTGACTTGGGCGGTGTGGACGGACTTATCCACATTACAGAACTTTCATGGAGCAAAATCAAACATCCGTCTGAAGTGGTTAAAACGAGCGATGTAGTTGAAGTTTATGTAAAAGATTTAGATAAAGAAAATAAGAAGATTTCTTTAGGATATAAAAAGACAGAAGATAATCCTTGGGAGAGATTTAAAAATGAATATACAGTTGATCAGGTGGTTAATGTTAAGATTGTATCATTAACTCCGTTTGGTGCATTTGCTGAAATTATTCCTGGTGTGGACGGGCTTATTCATATCTCTCAGATTGCGAACGAAAGAGTGACTAAAGTAGCCGATTTTCTTTCTATCGGACAAACTGTTGACGCGAAAATTACCGAAGTTGAGTTGGATAAAAAACGCATCAGCTTGTCTATTCGTGCGATTCTAGAAGAGAAGGAAGCAGTAAAACAAGCAGAAGCAATAGCAGAGGAATTACCGGAAGGCGTTGAGTTTTCATCTGATTCTCCTGAAGAGTCTGCAGAATAATTAAAAGATGTGAAGAGAAAGACGGGTATATAATCCGTCTTTTTTTATGAGCCTGATGGCTTTGAAAAGTTTTTTTAAAAACTGCTTGCAATTTAAAACGTTGTATGGTATCATATATAGGCATTTAGTGTGCCGCTTGAGAGTGATTTTGAGTGGGGATTAATGCCCGATTTTTATTCGTGACATTAAAGCGGACAGTCCTCTGCCTATGTTTGTGCGAAGGTAAGAATGTCTGATAATTTAGGAGGATTTTAGAATGGACGCACTTAAATTGATCAACGGATCTAGTTTAAAGACTGAGATTCCTGAACTTAACATTGGTGATACAGTTAAGGTTCACGTTAAGATTAAAGAAGGCGATAAAGAAAGAATTCAGCTTTTTGAAGGAACGATTATTGCCAAAAAACACGGCGGAGTATCCGAAACATTTACAGTTCGCCGCGTATCCCATGGATGCGGAGTAGAAAGGGTTTTCCCGGTTCACTCTCCAAACATCGCGAAAGTTGAAATTGTAAGATACGGTCGTGTTCGCAGAAGTAAACTTTACTATCTTCGTGATAGAGTGGGTAAAGCTGCTAAAGTTAAAGAAAAACTCAGATAATTTAAAAAAGGGACACAAATTGTCCCTTTTTTTGCTTTATTATTGATAATATCTGTGATATAATAATATATATTCTATTAATGGATGATTTTAACAAAAGCTGGTGGATTTATGACAAATGTTGAGGATTCAATTGAATTGATTGAGGATGACAATAAAAGAGACAGCAGCGGTAACGAACCGTCATTCAATTTAAAAAGAGAAGTATTTGAGTGGCTTGAAGCAGTGGTCTTTTCCATGGTTGTTGTCGTCTTGCTGTTTACTTTTATTTTTAGGATTGTCGGTGTTGAGGGACCCTCAATGCAGCCAACCTTGCATACAGACGATCGCGTAGTGATTTCGCACCTGTTTTACAAACCAAAACCGAAAGATATTATTGTTATCACACAGCCTAACAGCGTGAATAAGCCGATTATCAAAAGGATTATTGCGGTCGAGGGGCAGACGGTAGATATTGATTTTAAAAAAGGAATCGTAAAAGTAGATGGTGTCACGCTAAATGAGCCGTATATTGCTGAACCAACCTATAATCAATATGATGTAACATTCCCCCTTAAAGTGAGTAAAGGGGAAGTCTTCGTAATGGGTGATAACCGCAACGATTCTCTTGACAGCAGGGATTCCGGCGTTGGGATGATTGATGAAAGATATATATTGGGAAAAGCAGTTTTCAGAATATTCCCGTTTAAATCTATAGGAGTTTTAAAATAGAGAATACTCCGACAAACAAAAAGTTTCTTTTTAAGCCTCCAAGAGCTTTGGGGGCTTTTTCTTTATAATTTGCTCGAATTTCGTCGCTGAGCAGATTTT
Source organism: Oscillospiraceae bacterium (assembly GCA_029240015.1). Classification (GTDB taxonomy): domain Bacteria; phylum Bacillota; class Clostridia; order Oscillospirales; family Ruminococcaceae; genus JARBTU01. The sequence goes on from JARBTU010000215.1 coordinate 2,444, forward strand.
TAAACAGGATAAATAAAGCCGAGGCGGCACGGCATGGGTGTAAAGATGGCGGAGACACAAAACATTCAATGGTTCCCCGGACATATGGCGAAAACAAGGAGGCTGATTAAAGAAAGCCTGCCGCAGGTGGACATCATTGTGGAGATAACCGACTCGCGAATACCAAAGAGCAGTAGAAATCCTGAGTTGGATAAATGGGTCGAAAATAAGCCTCGCATTATTGTGCTAAACAAATGTGATGCGGCGGACAACAGAATCACCAATGAGTGGATAGAGTATTATAAGAGTCAAGGGATTGGTGCCCTTGCGACAGACTGTAAAAGCGGAAAAGGTGTGAAGAGTTTTCTACCTTTGGTCAGAAGCGTCTTGTCGGAACTGATTGAAAGAAGAAAGAGAAAAGGCATGGTTGGAAGACCAATCAGAATGATGATTGTGGGAATACCTAATGTCGGAAAATCATCGTTTATTAACCGAATGGCGAACTCCAAAAGGGCAAAAGTGGAAGACAGACCGGGTGTTACAAGAGGAAGACAGTGGGTAAGCATCGATCGTGATATGGATTTGCTTGATATGCCGGGGGTTTTGTGGCCGAAGTTTGATGACCAAAGTGTGGGTGAAAAACTTGCTTTCACCGGGGCAATTAAAGATGACGTTATTGATATTGAGCTTTTGGCAATGCGGTTGCTTTGGTGGCTTTATAAGGAATATCCTTCTGTGCTAACAGAAAGGTACAAGCTTGACGATGTGGACGTACAGGAACCTTTTGAATTGCTTGAAATGGTGGGAAGAAAACGCGGCATGCTAATTTCGGGCGGAGAGGTAAATACAGAAAGAGCCGCAATCATGGTGATGGACGAATATCGAGGTGGAAAGCTTGGCAATATCTCGCTCGAAAGACCAAGACAAAAGGAGAAAAAGAATGAGTCTTTATGAGTACGACAAACAATTAGGGATAAAACTTCTTTGCGGCGTAGACGAGGCAGGGAGAGGACCTTTAGCGGGGGATGTTTATGCTGCGGCTGTGATTTTGCCTGATGATTTCGAAATAGAAGGGCTGAACGACAGCAAAAAGCTTAGTGAGAAAAAACGTGAG
>JARBTU010000012.1 GCA_029240015.1 Oscillospiraceae bacterium
GCTGCCATACAGGCGTTTTGATAACAGCTGGAAAATCCATCGCTGATGTTGATATGTATAATCGTTTTTCCTTCGTCAATAAAAGGCTTAAAATAGTTGATGTAATCACTAACGGAAACCGCGGAGGTTTTGGTTACTTTCCCCATTCGGTTAAAATAATCGTAAATATCATCTGGAGCAATTTCTAAACCGTCTTTATAGGTTCGGTCGTCTTTGGCAATATAAAGCGGAGTAATAAAAATATCATATTTTTCAATTAAATCAGGCGACAGGTCACAGGTGCTATCCGCTGTAATTTTGATATGATTCCCCATAAAAAGCTCCTTTTCTCATAAAATCATAAAACCATTATACATGAAAATATGGGTGAAATCAAATAGGATCCGAAATAATTTCTATCATTGCTGTATTTTTTTGTTTTTATGAAAAAGCTCTCTTATTCCAACATAAAGAATAAGCACAGCAAAAAGCTTATAAAGCCATTCGGAACCAATGAGACCTGCTAGAAACACACCGCCGAAAACGCCGATAAAACCACTTATCATAGATGGAACAAGTGGTTTTTTTTCGATAAGGTTGTTTTTTTTATGAATACAAAGGGAAAGGATTGCAATGGGAATAAAGAAAATAAGATTGATACCCTGTGCTTCAAGCTGAGGGATATGCTGAAATGTTGTCAGGTAAATCAGAAGAATAAATCCCCCGCCCAGTCCGAGTGAAGCAGTGATTCCCGTAAAAAAAGAAACAATACTGATGACAACCCAATCCGGCATGGTGAGCTCCTTTCCAGAACAAAGTTATTTGAAAAACAACATTCTAATAGCTGAAATGACAATTATGGCACCAAAGATTCTTCGTAAAAGATCGTTCGATATTTTCTTTAAAGCAATTGCGCCCACCGCAGCACCCACAAATCCACCGGGGAGATAAATAAGGGCTTTGGTAAAATCAAAGTTTTTATTGATTAGATACAGTACGGTGCTGATAATGCTTAAAAACAAGATAATTGCGATGGATGTTGCATGAGCTTTTTTTTGTTCAAATTCAGCTTTTTCAAGCATCGGAACAACCACGACTCCGCCACCTGATCCAAACAGACCGTTTAAAACTCCCGCAACAAGCCCGAGAATATAATAATACCATTTTTTCATGATAAGACCTCAAAACGTTTTGATCCAAAATTAATCAGTATGCAAAGACACATATAGTATGCTTGAGTTTTATGAAGATATGCAATTCCTGTAAAGAATCGGGTCAAAAAGGACCAAAATAAAAACCCGGGCTAAAAAATAGCCCGGGTAAACGATTAAGATAATATCCACCTTGACGTCGTGCAGCTAATAAAAACCCGCCAACTAATGACAGGTGGGTGCCCACCTTTTACTTTCACGCTCCCTTCGTCCGTCCGAGGACGGGAGGTCTGCAATCCGATAAAAGAGTAAAGCTCCCTTAATAAATCTGTTGGATTATTAAAACCACACTAACTAGACAAGGCAGAAAAATATCTCTTGTTTCTGATTATTATTATAACGGATTAAATAAATTTTTTCAATAGAAAATATTGTAAAAACATATTTTTTATTCGCTGTCGCCGCTCATCTCTTCTTCAAACATATCAGCAAGTCTGTCTAAGAAAAGGTTTCCTACTTTTTCATATTCCTCATCATCATCAATAGAAGCCATCATTTCTTCATCATCCACAATTTGTGATTTTAAGATGACCATATCGCCATCATCTTCAAGGCTATCTTCAGGTGATTCAAAATAAGGAATCAGAGCAAAATATCTTTGACCATCAAGCTCCATAGCATCTAAAAGTTCAAATGCTTGTTCGTTGCCTTCTTCGTCAATCAAAGTATAAATATCAGGTGTATATTCTATTTGTTCAGACATATTATTAACCTCCAAATAATCGAATTATTGTTTTCCTATTTATTAGGTTGTACAATACATTAAACATTTTACATAGGTTTTTATATAAAGTCAACCAAAAAATAAGATTAATATAATTTTAATAAAAATACAATAAAATATACCAAAAAACTATTGACATATCATAAAAATAATGCTATTCTATAGATGTAGAAAGAACTTAAATAATAATGATAAGGGGTGAGTCCAATGGGAAGTTTAGAAGAGCAGTCTTTTAAGTTTAATGTGGGCGGGCTCATGAGAAAAAGGTTTAGGTTTTAATTTTTAGAAATGTTAAAAATGTTTTTAAACAAAATGAAAAATTTATTTATTTCACTTTTGCTAATGATGTTTTAAGGACTTTTAATCAGAGCAGTTTGCTTATTACAGAGGCTTAGATCTTTAATATTCCAACAATTGCGATTTATATCAATAAAAATTCTTTAGAATAGATTTTTAGTAAAACGCATTTTAATATAAAGGGTCACTTACATTTATGAGCCTCCACGTTAAACTTACTTTTGAATTGAAAATAGAAAAGGTGAGTCCAATGTGCTGTTTTAATCGTTAAAGACTTTATAAAGACTGACAAGTTGAGGTGAGACCACCAGAAAGTTAAGACTGATTACTACCTTTAAGATTTTAAAATTTAATAATGAAATAATAAAACCACAACGCAACAGCGTTGTGGTTTTTTGCATGGAAGTTTTCAAATTATAACGGGCAAATCAATAGTTCAAATTCATGTGAAGCAGTTGGCTCGATAGATTTGATACCAAATTTATCTTTAAAAATACCATTTTCATCGGTTCGGTCGTTCATACCACACCAAGGTTCGATGCAAAAGAATGGAGCTTGTTTGTCTGCCATTGTCCAAAGCCCTAAGGAATCAAAGCCTTTAAACTTTAGTTCTACTCCTCGTCCGGTCAAAATGCTGTGGAATTTTAGCTGTGAAGAATGAATATGCTCAAAGACTAAAGCGTCTTTTTCAAACATAGCATAGTCAAGCATCAGGTGTTTTTCGTTTTCAATTAAGCAAACGCGGTTCTTTATATCTAAAACACCTGTGTTTGAGTCAATAAGAGGAGAGTCCAGCGTTTCTTCGCATTCAAAATCAATACAATAGCTTGAGAATTTATCGGGCTGCGAAACGGGACATTTAAAGGCAGGATGTAGTCCAAATCCATAATACATGATTTTATCATCAAGGTTAAGTACCTCATATTTGATGGAAAGGTTGACATCAACCAGACTGTATGTTACCCGAAGGCAAAATTTATATGGATACATTTGAAGCGTATCTTGATCATAATTCAACATAAACATTGCGCGCGTGTCATCACAATAGGAAAGCCTGAACTCCTTATCTCTGGCAAAACCGTGTTTGGGAATGGAATATTCCTTCCCATCAATAATCGTTTTGCCGTTGTTTAGGATGCCTACAGAGGGAAAGAGTAAAGGAAAGCTTTTCCCCCAATAGGAAGGGTCGGCGTTCCAGATATATTCCGTCCCGACTGTGTCGCAAAAGGAGTTAAGTTCTGCACCTTTTGTATTAATGCTCGCCATGGCCGAGCGATTTTTAAGTTCAATAATCATGTTAAATCCACCTTGTTAAATCTGAGGGTCTTTTTGTATAATCAGTGAAATGATTCGTTGCTCTTCAACTTCGCTGACAATCACTTCAAGTGTTTTGTATCTAAAGCTTTCATTCTGCTTCGGAATCCTCTCAAAAGTTTCCAAAACCCAGCCTCCTACCGAATTGCTGTTGCTTTTGAATTCGGGGCAATTGAAATCAATTTCCTCGAATAGAGTATAGATGTTCATATCGGGGTTCACTTTATATTGGTCTTTTGCAATCAGCAAGACATCTTGAACGACTTCGTCATCTTCATCCCATATTTCGCCTACAAGCTGTTCCAAAATATCTTCCAGCGTGACAATTCCAAGGGTTCCTCCATATTGATCGGTAACTACCGCGATGTGTGATTTTAATTTTTGGAGCTCTTTTAAAAGTTCGCTAATCTTCTTTTTGGGTGGAATGTACACAGTGGATTGCATAATAGCTGAGATATCCACATTTTTTGGGTTTTCGAGATAACTTTTAAAAAAGTCTTTTTCATGGAGAATGCCCACGACGTTGTCCATGTTCTTTTCATACACCGGAATACGGGAATATCTTTCAGCAATAAACACATTCTTTATCTCTTCAATGCTGTCTTCAATATCAACAGATATAACATCCACTCTTGGTGTTAGAATTTCATCTGCAGTAACTTCGTCAAAATCCAATGCGGATTGTACCAATTCACTTTCCTGCTCTTCCAACACGCCTTGATCTTCAATCTCTTCAATAAAGTATTTAAGCTCTTCCTCGGTCACGCTGGGGTGGTTGCCTTCTGTTTTGTGAAAACGGGTGGAATGTTGCAACAGGATATATAAAGAAACGAAGGGAGTCAGAATAAACATAAAGAAACCTAAAAGTCCACTCACAGAAGCTGCGAATTTTTCGGAACTCTGTTTTGCAAGACTTTTGGGGAAGCTTTCACAAAAGATTAAGATGAACAATGCAACAATAAACATGGAAATCCAAATGCCCGCATCGCCGAAGAGATTGCTGAAAATGATCGTACCAATTGATGCGGACACAACATTTGCAATCACGTTTCCAATCAATATGGCGGCTAAGGCACGCTCATTATTATCGGAAATTTGAAGAATCTTGACGGCTTTTTGGTTCCCTGCATTTATGAGGTTCCGAAGCCGGATTTTATTTAAGGATGAAAAAGCCGTTTGAGCCGCGGAAAAAAACGCTGACAGAAACATAGATACAACAAGAACAAAAATCAATGCCGTATTGCCATCGTCCAATAAAAAGCACCTCTTTAATATAAATGGAATAAAATCTTATATACAATATATTACCAAAATTATAAAATAAAATCAACCAAACAAAATTATCCTGCTTTGTACGAATAAAAATCTTTTCTTTTTTCTCTTTTTATGTTACTCTAATATAAAACTGATAAGAGGTGAATCATATGGATTTTGATTCTTATGTCGCAGGAATAGAACCGGGCGGACTGAATGATGTTTATGAGATAAAGATATTAATATGCTATTTGATTCATTCGATAAAAAAGCCTTTGTCAGAGGATCAGATCAACACAATTTTTCAGCAGGATGGGCTTGTAAATTATTTTGGATATAGAGCAGCAATGAGCGACCTGCTAAAGTCGAATCATATCTCGGTAAAAATCATAGATGGACAGGAATTTTATATCTTGAATGAACTGGGAGCGGACACGGCTGAAACGTTAAAAACAGGGCTGCCGAGTTCTTTGCGCAATAAAGTCGTAAAAAGTGCAATGAATCTTCAGGCAAAGGTCAAAAAAGAGAGAGATACTCAGGCGACCGTCACGGAAGTCAGTGATGGCTATGTGGTGGATTGCGTAATTCATGATATTGGTACGGATTTGCTTCGTTTAAAGCTTTTTGCGCCCGACAGTATTCAAGCACAGGAGATTAAAAAGCAGTTTTTGGAGAATACTACGGATGTGTATAAAGGAATTATTGGCTTTTTGACAAACAATAAACAAGCAATTTGTGAATTGGCAGAAAAATGTAAAGAATAGAATATTCTATAGGAGATTTTTTATATATTTTCCTAAAATTTTTAGAAAAATATAATATTTTTTTGCAAATTGCTAAAAAACTATTGACAATTTGAATATTATCGGTTATTATTTAAATATAAATTGTTACGACTGTTTACTACGGAGTGGTGGAATGCAAAATCATGCATCTTATGAAGATTTACTTGATATGGATGAAGAAAAATTGCTTTTGCTGTCCGAAAATGGAAATGACGATGCAATGACTGCTTTAATTTTTAGATACCTTGGTCTTGTCAGAAAGAAAGCATCCAGAGTAAAGCTGAGTTCAATGGATGTGGATGACTTGACTCAGGAAGGAATTATTGGATTGATGGATGCAATTCGATCTTATAATAAAGAAAAAGGAAGCAGTTTTTATACCTATGCTAATATTTGTGTAGATAATCGGTTGAGAAAAACAATTGCACACGCAAACGCAAAAAAAAATGTTGCGTTTGAACAATCGGTCGCTCTTGAAGATGTTCCTGAATACACGGGACCATTTAATAATAGCGAGAATCCCGAATCCATCGTGATAGAAAAAGAGAAATTGCAATTGTTGAAAACACAGATTAACACACTTTTGTCTTCGTTTGAAAGAGAAACCCTATCTTTATATCTCAAAGGCTGCGATTATAACCAGATGGCTAAAAAGCTTGATACATCTTATAAGGCAGTTGACAATGCTCTCCAACGTGTTAGACGAAAGCTCAAAATAGTTTTCAGGTGATGAAGGATTTAACAAGCGGTTTATAATGAAAACTGTTATATATGTATGGCCCAATAGCTTAAAGTCAGAGCGTTGTTTTTCAAAGGTGGCGGTGCAAATCCGCTGAGGGCAAATAAAATTTTTCCTTAAGAGAGGTATTTAACATGTATCAAGACAAAACCCTAAACTGTAAAGAATGCGGAAATGAATTCATTTTCACTGCTGGTGAGCAAGAATTCTATGCAGAAAAAGGCTTCGTAAACGAGCCACAAAGATGTAAAGATTGCCGTGACGCAAGAAAGAACGCTAATAAAGCACAAAGAGAAATGTTTGTTGCTGAGTGCGCATCTTGTGGAGCAGAGGCAAAAGTTCCTTTCAGACCTCGTGAAGATCGTCCAGTTTACTGCAGCGATTGCTTTGCAAAAATGAAAGACGAATAAATTAAATCTTTGCTATCTAGCGACTTGAAAGTTTTACTTTTAAGTCGCTTTATTGTTGTTATGGGTTTTAATATTTTGTTAACTTTAAACTATTGCAATATCTAATGATAAAATGTATAATAATATAATATAGAAAACGCAAAGGAAGCTTTATTGAAAGGAAGTTTAATATGGAGTTTGTAGTTACAAGAGATACCGTCATCGGAGATGTTCTTGACCATGACAGGACAACAGCCGAATATTTTTTAGAGATGGGAATGCATTGCTTGGGATGCCCTTCATCAAGAGGAGAATCGATTGAGCAAGCTTGCGAAGTTCATGGTGTTGATTGTGATGAACTGATTGAAAAGATAAACCATCACATTCAAGGTTAATAAAACCAGTTGTTTCGCCCGAGATTTAAAAACTCGGGCGATTATCATATTAATTCATATTCACGGAGGAATTTTGTGGATAACATAAAACTCAGCAGAAGATTACTGGCTGTTGCCAATTTTGTTCGAGACAAAGCGGTTGTCGCTGATATCGGGACTGATCATGCATATCTTCCTGCATATCTTGTTAAGTCCGGGAAAGTTGATTTGGCTGTTGCGTCTGACATCAATGAAGGACCGCTCAAAAAAGCAGCTGAAACAGTTCAAAAATATAATTTAGAACAAAACGTAAAGTTGGTATTATCAAACGGGTTAAACGATGTTGATTTAAACGACATTACGGACATTGTCATTGCTGGGATGGGCGGAGAACTTATCTGCCAGATTATTGATAATTGCAATGAATTGCTTGATTCTTCCAAAAATCTGATACTTCAGCCAATGACAAATGCAGCTGCAGTTCGACAATATCTTTATCAAAAAGGGTTTAAAATACTAAAAGAAGCTGCTGTCATTGATGATAAATATACCTATTGTATAATTAGATCTTGTTACTACGGAAAAAGCGCTCAAACTAGCAAGTTTTTTGAATATATTGGAAAGATTTCAGAGAATACTGACGATGAAAGCAAGGAATATTTAAGACGCCAATATATCAGAGTGATGAATATTGCAAAAGGACTGGAATGCTCAAAAAATAAAAAATCAGAAGCTTTGGAATATTACGAGATAGCAAAAAGAATAAGCGAAATCATAAATGCAGATTAAGAGGAAACAGTTTTAATCAAGTTTTTACAAAAAGGGATGGTCGCATTGACAACAGTAAGGGATGTTTATTCTTATATTAATGAAATAGCACCGCTTAGACTCGCTGAAAAGTGGGATAATTGCGGACTTATTGTGGGAGATATGGATAGACAAGTAAGGAACTGCATGGTGGTTTTGGATGTGACTCAAGCTGTAATTGATGAAGCTTGTGAAAACGCTGTTGATCTGATTATTTCACACCATCCAATTATCTTTGAAGCACAAAAGCAGATTCTATCACAAAGTCTTGTGTATAAGCTTATACAAAATGGAATTTCGGTAATCAGCGCACATACTAACCTTGATATTGCTCAAGGTGGGATAAATGATGTCTTGGCGGAAAGACTTGGTCTTAAAAAGACAAAAGTACTTGAAGTAACAGATTGTACTTATGACTATAAAATTATAACCTTTGCTCCAAAAGAATACGAGCAAAAAGTGAAAGACGCAATGTCACTTGCGGGAGCGGGAAAGCTAGAAAATTACAGCAGCTGTGCCTTTGTAAGCCGTGGAGAGGGCTCTTTTTTGCCAATGGAGGGCTCAAATGCTTTTATAGGGCAAGTTGGTGAAATTGAAACCGTGGAGGAATCTCGCATTGAGATGATTTGCCCTTGGCAATCATTAAGCAGTGTCCTCAATGCAATGCTGAAAGCACATCCTTATGAACAACCGGCGTTCGACGTATTTGAAAATCATGCGATTAAACGAGAAGATGGCATAGGGAGAGTCGGCGAGTTAGAGAAAGAGCAATCACCGGAACAATTTGCCTCTTTTGTGAAGAACGTGCTAGGGTGTGAAAGAGTCCGTTTTTCAAAAGGAAAAGACACAGTCAAAAAAGTAGCCATCTGTTCCGGAGCAGGTAGCAGTGTTTTTAAACATGCAGTATCTATGGAGGCGGATGCTTTTGTGTCAGGAGACATCAAGCATGATGTGATGGTGGATGCCAAGAAGTTTGGAATAACGGTTATAGATGCGGGACATTTTGAAACAGAGAATATTATTATTGAAGTTTTAGAGGAACATCTTTCGCAAAAATTCAATAATTTTACTATTATAAAGTCAAAGCAAAACAGTTGCCCTTATGAATTTATTTAGGAAAAAGGTGAAAACGCTTGGCATTAGACGGAGCATTTTTATATACGATTAAGCAAGAGATCGAACAAGTGGCTTTAGGATCACGAGTCGAAAAGATCTATCAGCCATCAAGGGAAGAAATTATTATTGCGCTCAGATGGAAGGGCGGCAATGCAAAGCTTCTGCTAAGTGCAGGAGCAAACAGTCCACGGATTCATTTTACGGGGATTCCGCTTGAGAATCCGAAAAGCCCGCCCATGTTTTGCATGCTGCTAAGAAAGCATTTAAACAGCGGCAAGCTCGTTGAAGTGAAACAGATGGGCCTTGACCGAACTATGCATCTGGTGTTCGAGTCGGTTAACGAGCTTGGCGACTTGGTTACGGTTACTCTTGCGGTGGAGATTATGGGGCGGCACAGCAATATTATCGTCATCAATCAAGATGGGAAAATTATTGATTCTATCAAGCGCATCGACAATGAAATGTCAAGCGTCCGCATGGTCTTGCCCGGCATGAGCTATACACTGCCTCCGATTCAACACAAAATAAACCTTTTTGAGGCAAGCCCGGAGGAAGTGCTAAAAAACCTAGAAACTACAAAGAATGCCGAACTTTCCAAAGCTTTGGTTGCAATATTTCAAGGAATGTCCCCTATTCTTTGCCGAGAAATCGCGGCTTATGTAACACGTGGGACGGAGATTTATAAAGACGATTTGACCGATGATATGAAAACAAGGCTGTTGTTTTTCTTAAATCAGCTGAAGAGTAAGATCAATGAACGGCAGGTCGATTATACAATTGTCTATGAGAAAAACGGAAAACCAAAGGACTTCAGTTTTATCGAGATAGGGCAATACGGTTCCTTTATGCTGACCAAGAAATTTGACAGTGCCAGTGAATTGCTAGACAATTTTTATTCCGAGCGGGACAGAATCGAACGGATGAAACAGCGTTCCAATGATTTATTGAAAATGCTTGTCAATAAGTCGGAGAGAATTAGCCGAAAGCTTCATGCACAACGGGAAGAATTGCTCGAATGTGCTAACCGCGAAACATTTAAGATATATGGTGACTTGCTAAGCACAAATTTACACCAGCTTAAAAAGGGAATCGAAAGTATTACTTTGCAAAATTATTATGATCCCGAGTTTTCTGATGTACAAATTAAGCTTGATCCATCTTTGCAGCCGGCACAGAACGCTCAGAAATATTATAACGAGTACCGTAAAGCAGCAACAGCGGAAAAAATGCTTAAAAAGCTTATTAAGCAAGCAGAAGAGGAATTGATTTATCTTGACACTGTGTTCGATTCGGTAGCAAGAACAACGGGTGAAAGTGAACTTTTGGAAATCCGTGAGGAATTATCCGAACAAGGGTATATTAAAAACTATAAGAATAAAAACAAACAGTTAAAGCCTCAGCCGCCGCTTAAATATGTTTCCTCAGAAGGCTTCGTAATTTTATGCGGTCGGAACAACAAACAAAATGATAAGTTGACGTTAAGGGAAGCAAGGAATCACGATATTTGGTGTCATACACATAATATTCCCGGCTCGCATGTTATTATTGTGACACAGGGACAGGATGTCTCGGACAAAACAGTTGAGCAAGCGTGTATAATAGCAGCATTCAACAGTAAAGCAAGAAATTCGGCCCAAGTTCCTGTTGATTATACAGAGATCAAAAATGTCAAAAAGCCAAACGGCGCAAAACCCGGCATGGTTATTTTTGAAAACAATAAAACAGCGTATGTAACACCGGACGAAAATACAGTGAATCAATTAAGAGTATAAGCTATTGACATATGATGTGTTTTTGTAGGATAATATTGATTATGTTTGATAAACAATGAAATAAAATTCCTTTTTGGAAGGAGAAAAAATAAAATGCGTGAGCAACTTGAAAAAATATATGACCCCAAACAGTTTGAGGATAAAATTTATCAGTACTGGCTGGACGGCGGCTATTTTACGCCACAGCCGGATGAAAGCAAGAAGCCTTATACCATTGTGATTCCGCCTCCAAACATCACAGGACAGCTTCACATGGGGCATGCGCTGGACAATACACTGCAGGATATTCTGATTAGATGGAGAAGAATGCAGGGGTATAGTGCTTTATGGATTCCCGGAACAGATCACGCTTCTATTGCGACCGAAGCAAAGATTGTAGAGGCGATGAAAAAAGAAGGCGTAACCAAAGATGATCTTGGAAGAGACGGCTTTCTGGAACGTGCATGGGAATGGAAAAAAACATACGGCGGACGCATCATAGAACAGCTTAAAAAGCTGGGATCTTCCTGCGACTGGACTCGTGAACGCTTTACGTTGGATGAAGGCTGCAGCGAAGCGGTTAAACAGGTTTTTGTAAACCTTTATGAAAAAGGGCTGATTTATCGTGGAGAAAGAATCATCAACTGGTGCCCTCATTGCTTGACCTCCATTTCGGATGCGGAAGTTGAGTACAGCGAAAAACAAGGGCATTTCTGGCATATCCGCTATCCTCTTTCAGACAACAGCGGATATTTAGAGCTTGCGACTACCCGTCCTGAAACGTTGCTCGGGGACACTGCTGTTGCAGTTCACCCTGAAGATGAAAGATATAAGCATTTGATTGGAAAAACGGTGACCCTGCCGCTGGTAGGCAAAGAAATACCAATTGTCGGCGATACGTATGTGGACCGTGAGTTTGGAACAGGTGTTGTGAAGATTACGCCCGCTCATGACCCGAATGATTTTGAAGTTGGCTTAAGACATAACCTCCCAATTGTAAACGTGATGACCGATGATGCAAAGATGAATGAAAACGCAGGCAAATATCAGGAAATGGAACGGTATGACGCCAGAAAAGCAGTTGTGGAAGATTTGAAACAGCAGGGCTTCTTGGTGGAAATCGAGGATCATACGCATAACGTAGGCGCTTGTTATCGCTGCTCTACCACTGTTGAGCCACGTGTTTCCAAGCAGTGGTTCGTTAGAATGGAACCGCTTAGCATTCCTGCAATTGATGTTGTCAAAAAAGGGGACGTGAAGTTCGTTCCCGAAAGATTCGATAAAATATATTATCACTGGATGGAGAACATCAAAGACTGGTGTATTTCCCGTCAGCTTTGGTGGGGGCATAGGATACCGGCTTATTACTGCAATGACTGTGGAGAAACGATTGTTTCAGAACAAGAGCCATGCAGTTGTCCGAAATGCCAAAGCAAATCTATCAGACAAGATGAGGACACGCTCGACACTTGGTTCAGTTCTGCTCTGTGGCCTTTTTCAACACTGGGCTGGCCGGAAAAGACAAAAGATTTGGAATATTTTTACCCGACCAGTACGCTTGTTACAGGTTATGATATCATTTTCTTCTGGGTTGCAAGGATGATTTTTTCGGGAGTCGAGCATACAGGGGAAGCACCTTTCGATACAGTGTTCATCCACGGGATCATTCGTGACACACAAGGAAGAAAGATGTCTAAGTCTTTGGGCAACGGAATCGACCCGCTGGAGATTATTGACGAATATGGCGCAGATGCGTTGAGATTTATGCTTGCGACAGGGAATAGCCCGGGCAATGATATGCGTTTTTCTGAAGAAAAGGTAAAGTCTTCGAGGAACTTTGCAAATAAAATATGGAATGCCACCCGATTTATATTGATGAACCTAGCTGATGAAGTGGATAGCGTTGGCCTGCCAAGTCATCTTGAGATAGAAGACAAGTGGGTAGTGTCAAAATACAACGCACTTGTTCGTGAAGTAACCGAAAATCTTGAGAAGTTTGAGCTGGGTATTGCTGTTCAAAAACTTTATGATTTTATTTGGGATATTCTTTGTGACTGGTATATTGAGCTTGTGAAATCAAGATTTCAAGAAGGTGGGCAGACAGGCATTGACGCTCAAAAAGTATTGATTTATGTGATGACCAATACCCTCAAATTGCTTCATCCTTTCATGCCGTTCATTACGGAGGAAATATGGCATGCTCTCCCAACGGGAGATATAAGCATCATGATTTCTGCTTGGCCAGAGTATGATAAAAACCTTGATTTCGGAGAAGAAAGCCGAGAATTTGAGAGAGTTATGGATGCTATTAAAGCCATCAGAAATATAAGAAGCGAAATGAATGTTCCGCCGAGCAAAAAAGCAAGTGTATTTGTGGAATCAACCTTTGCGGAAACTTTTGAAAAAGGTTCTATTTTCATTGAACGCCTTGCAAGTGCGTCCGAAGTGAAAGTTGGGAATCAGTTTGATGTTCCGGGAGCGGTCCAGGTCGTTACTGATTGCGCTAGAATCTTTATCCCAATGGATGACCTTGTAGATAAGAAGAAAGAATTAGAGCGCTTAAACAAGGAAAAGGCAGATTGCGAAAAAGATGTCACCTTTATTTCAGGGAAACTAAACAACGAGAAGTTCATTTCAAAGGCGCCACAAAATATTGTTGAGCAAGAGAAGCAGAAACTTGCCAAGGCAAGCGAGCGTTTGGCAAAGATTCTTGAGAGCATCGCAGACTTAGGATAAATAAATTTAAGTTTAACAATAATCCTCTGTTTTTACAGGGGATTATTGTGTACACAGGAGGAACTTTTTTGACCTATCAAGAAGCTGTAGACTATATCCATTCTCTTTTGAGATTCGGCTCAAAGCTTGGGCTGGAGCGAATTCAAAAGCTTTTGAATTTAATGGGAACCCCCCAGAATAAATTGAAGTTTGTTCATATTGCGGGAACAAACGGAAAAGGCTCCACCACCGCCATGACGAGTGAGATTCTGAAACGAGCGGGATATAAAGTGGGGATGTATACATCTCCTTTTGTAGTGGATTTTAGAGAGCGATTTCAAATCAATTCTCAGATGATTTCAAAAGAAGATTTGGCGGAGATTGTTGAAAGATTTAAACCTCACGTTGAAGCTTTGAATTCTGTGGGAGAGATTATAACCGAGTTTGAACTTATTACCGCCATTGCGTTTGAATATTTTGCATCTCAAAAATGTGACATCGTTTGTCTGGAAGTCGGACTGGGGGGGAGGTACGACGCAACAAATATAATCGGAACGCCGCTTGTATCCGCAATTACTTCCATCTCTCTTGACCACACTGAGATTTTGGGCGACACCGTGGAGCAGATTGCAAAAGAAAAGTGCGGAATTATCAAACCAAACGGAACTACGGTCAGCTATATCCATCAGCCTCCCGAGGCGCTTGCGGTGATTATGGAAAGCTGTGCCTTAAATCAAAACACGTTGATTCAGCCGAGCGCAGGTTCATTGGAAATAATTGAATCAGATATTACGGGATCAAAGTTTCGTTTTGATGGTGAAATCTATGAAGTCTCTTTAATTGGGGACCATCAAGTCTTTAATGCAATAACCGTTTTTGAAATTATCAGGGTTTTAGAGCAAAAAGGATTTCATGTTCCAATGCATTGTATCAAAGAAGGGCTAAAAGCCACGACGTTCCCGGCACGGTTTGAAGTGCTAAGAAAAGACCCTCTTATTATCATGGATGGGGCGCACAACAACTATGGGGCGATAGCACTCCAAAAGACACTGGAGCAATACGGAAGCAAAAAAATTGTTGCCATCATGGGTATGATGGCAGACAAGGATTATGAAACAGCAATATCGCTGATTGCGCCTTTATGTGATACTGTTATTGCGGTGGATGTCAGTAATCCACGGGCGTTAAAACCTGAAATTTTGGCTCAAACAGCTTCCCAATATTGCAGTGATGTTTACGCTTACTACTCTCAGAAACAAGCGCTAAAAAAAGCCCTTTCGCTTTTGGATTCTGATGAAAGTATGATTATTATTTGCGGTTCGTTATATCTTGCGGGAGATATGAGAAAAATGGTGTTGGAGCTTGACAACATCTGACAAAATATTTAAAAGGAACGCTTTATTATAGAATAAAGCGTTCCTTTTTTGCATATAATAATATTTTACAATTTAAAAAATAAAATATTT
>JARBTU010000216.1 GCA_029240015.1 Oscillospiraceae bacterium
ATGCCCGGATCTGTTCAAGATAAATGGATGGTGGTATTTGATATTTTCTGAATATTCGGATCGAAATATGGTACGCTACCGCAAGGCCAAATCCTTAAGCGGACCTTGGATTAAACCGAAAAAGGATTATTTTGACGGAAGGGCATTTTATGCTGCGAAAACAGCATCGGATGGGGAGAAACGCTACTTGTTCGGGTGGAATCCCACCCGCGAAAATAATAGTGATTCCGGCAACTGGCAGTGGGGCGGGAACCTGATTGTTCACGAACTTGTTCAAAATGAAGAAGCTGATCTTGTTGTAAAGCTACCCGAAAGCATATTGAACGTGTTTAAAAAAACACATATAGTGAATGTATCTGTTCTGTTGGATTGTCCTTTTGCAACCGAAACAAGTACGTTGCTTGAAAATGCACCGGAAACTTTCAAATTATCCGCTGTAATTGAATGTGAAAAGGATAGTTCCCAATTTGGGTTTTTATTGCATCATAATCCAGTCTTGGATGAAGCCTATGGTATTACCTTTAATCTTGACAGCAATATCGTGTCGGTTAACCAGTTTCCGAACTTCCCCCAAAATCTGTTTAATGAATTTCAATTGCAGCAGCCCATTATGGCACAAGGTAAGTATACAGTGGATATCCTCGTTGACCATGATGTATGCGTTATTTATGTAAACAACCAAACCGCTTTAAGTACTCGCTTTTATAACCGAAAGGGTTGTGATGTATCGGTATACTCGAGCAACAGTCAAGTCCAATTTTCAAATATTTCTATATCTACTTTGTAATACTAAAATAGGATTTCTTTTTATTGAAAAATATGGTAAAATAAAGTACTAAATGATTGATGAGGAATGCATTATGGAAGCTGTCACGTTAAAAGATATTGCCAGAGTTACAAAAATATCAGTTTCCACTGTTTCAAGAGCGCTACGTAATCCGGATAAAGTTAGCGATAAAAAGTGCAAAATTATTATGAATGCCGTGGAAGAGCTTGGCTATATTCCTAACTTTTTTGCAAGCAACTTAAAAGCGAACGATACGACAAACATTGGCTTTATTATTAACGATGTTCAAAACACCTTTTTTAATCAGATCATTCGGGTTGTTGAGGATATCTTGACCGATTATGGCTATAAATTAATCATTAGCTTTGGTACTCAAAGTGAGTTGGGAGCGGACAGCAAAATTAAATCTCTTCTCTCGTCATCAGTAAAAGTTATCCTCTTTTCACCCAATGTAAAAAGTAAGGAAACAGAGCGTTTATTGAAACAGAAAAGTATTTATACACTTCAGCTCTTTACGGATATGTATGAAGGTTTCGACTCACTTATTGTAGACGACTACAATGGTACTTATATGGCTACTAAAAGGCTGTTGCAGGATGGACATACCAAAATTATGATTGCCGGCTTTGATAATGTGGTCTGGCGGGAAAGGCTGAAAGGCTATATTAAAGCCTATAAAGAAGCCGATATTCCTCTGGATAAGAACTATATTTGCAGTTTTTCCAATGCGGAATACCTTGCGGATAAAGTCTCAACAAAGATCATGTTATTAAGACCCACTGCTTTGATACCAGTTGCGGATCAATTTGGTGTTGCGTCAATAAAAGCAATTGAGAATTTGAACCTGAAAATTCCGGACGATATCAGTCTGATTTGTTATGATGATTCCGTATGGGCAGATCTGCTTGGTGTATCCGTAGTGACACATCCCATTGAAGATTTGGGTAAAAAAATAGCTGATATGTTGATTGCAGGAATTCGGGATTATCAGAACAATCCGAAAATCACCAAGGAAGTCATTGAACCTTTCATCTTGGATAGGAAATCCATAAAACCGCATAATTAGCGAATAAATGACTTTTAAAGAATGCCGTATAGCGGCTTGATCGTAGAATGAATTTTATTTATTGATGGGGCGTGGGTTCTGTTTTTAAGCAGAATCCCGCAGCCCACGATTTCTTATACCTTTTTTGCAAAATTCAGCAATTTTTATTTGAAGTTAACTCAATCTAGGATAGAAAGAGTGATAACCATGCAGATTGTAAGAACGCTTACCCATCGTGTTTCCTATTTCTCACTTTTGGCTTTATTGCTATTGATCATTATGACCGGCTGCTCAAGAATCGTGTCCAATGAGGATTCAAATGTCGCCAGTTCAACAGAAGATAGTTTCATAGAGGACGACTCTTCAGTAGAAAGCACTGCAGGAAACAGTGAAAACAGTCAATCGATTTCTACGTCGACGGGTACCGGTAAGTCGTCAGACTCTCAATCTCAATCTTCTTCAAAAACGGGAACATCATCTGAAACGAATCCGAATAGCAGCGGTTCATCAAATTCATTGCCCGAGCTTTCATCAGGTAGTAACCTTCACCTTACGGGAAATGGACACAATTTGGGAGATGTACATCCGTTTTATGATACCGCATCGAAGATGTGGTATATGTATTATTTGGCTAATATAGATGATTCTTTTGTGCCGCGCTTATTTGTTTCCTCTGATATGCTTCACTGGACGGAAAAGGAACTCACTCATACAGAGCCGAAAGCGCTCCAGAGTTATTTTGTTCTCGGGGTTTTCAAATATCGGGATAAATACTGCAGCTATTATGGAAACGGCAGAACAATGGAAGCTTCCACAAGCACAAATCTTTTATCATTTTCTAATTCACCTACTTACAGTATATCCAACGACATGGTCGCATTTCCTGGCGCTTCCCGAGATCCCTACGTCTTTTTCGACGACACGGACAATCGGTATGGACTAGTAGCTACTTCTTATGGAACGAACAGCACAGGTGGAGGAAAATATGCGTGCATTTCACTCCAAATGACATCCGATAACTCACTTGTTAATTGGTCCGGCAGCCAAAAAGAACTGATTCGGTTTACAAGCGATCCGGAATGCTCACAGATGTTTAAACTGGGATCGCGATGGTATCTGCTGGCAAGCATCACCAAGAGATCCAACAACTATGTTGGTTGTCCATCGTATTGGGTAGGAGACGCAGGCAGTAAAGTGGATGCCATTGATTTTTCCTTAAAGCCGGAAAAGATGCTGGAAGGCGAGGATCTTTGCGCCGCACAGGTTGTATCTGACGGCAGTCAATTACGGATATTCGGCTGGGTACCTAAAAGCGCAACAGGCGGAAGCTGGGGAGGACACTTATCACTTCCTCGCCTTGTATATGCGGGTGAGGACGGGACACTTTTTGTGAAGCTTGACACCGATATAGGAAATAAAATCAGAGGCAGAAAACTGGCTGAGCTACCGGATACAACCATATCCCCTGATAACAGTGCCACTTTTTCCGGCACGTATAACCGGTTTGATCTTTCCATTTCAGCTGCCATTGGTAATTCAACGGCATTGATAACGGCTGCAGGCAATGTTATCAAACTGGACGGAGCGAATAACAAGCTTAGTATCTGCCGGGAAAAAGACGGATACGTGTTTT